>JAUVCP010000367.1 GCA_030590765.1 Flavobacteriaceae bacterium
GGGTAGTAGAAGATGCCGGTTTGCTAAAAATGGACTTCCTGGGATTAAAAACTCTGACTTTAATTAAGGATACCGTAAAAATTGTAAAGGCTTTACATGATATTGATCTGGTACCGGATGACTTTCCGCTTGATGACGAAAAGACTTATGCTTTATTTCAAAAAGGTGAAACAGTAGGTATTTTTCAATACGAATCTCCTGGAATGCAAAAACACATGAAGGCTTTAAAGCCAACGGAATTTGCAGATCTTATCGCAATGAATGCATTGTATCGACCAGGTCCGATGGAATATATTCCTTCATTTATTGATCGAAAGCATGGTAGGGAAGATATAGAATATGACCTTCCGGATATGGAGGAGTATTTAAAAGAAACCTACGGAATTACAGTATATCAGGAACAAGTGATGCGTTTGTCGCAAAAATTGGCAAATTTCACAAAAGGTGAAGCCGATATGTTGCGAAAGGCGATGGGGAAAAAGATCTTTGCCTTGCTTGAAAAATTAAAACCATTGTTTATTGAAGGGGGTAAGAAAAATAATCATCCGGAGGAGGTTTTAGAAAAGATATGGAAAGACTGGGAAGCCTTTGCAGCTTATGCTTTCAACAAATCTCATTCAACTTGTTATGCCTTTATAGCCTACCAAACTGCTTATTTAAAGGCTCATTATCCTGCGGAATATATGGCCTCAGTTTTGAGTAATAATATGAATGATATCAAGCAGGTTTCTTTTTTTATGGAAGAGTGTAAACGTGCTGAAATTGAGGTTCTTGGACCGGATATTAATGAATCCTATTATAAATTTGCTGTAAATAAAGATGGTGCAATCCGTTTTGGAATGGGAGCAATTAGAGGTGTGGGTGAAAGTGCTGTAAAAGCTATTGTGGATGAAAGAAAAGAGAATGGTCATTTTAAATCGATCTTTGATGTGACCAAACGTGTAGAGCTGCGTGCAGCCAATAAAAGAGCTTTTGATGGTTTGGTATTAGCTGGTGGTTTTGACTCCTTTAAAGAAACGACCCGGGAGCAGTATTATGCTTTAGATGAAAAAGGGCTGACCTTTATTGAAAAAGCAATTCGTTATGGAAACAAGTATCAGGAGAGTAAAAATTCTGCTCAGGTTTCCTTGTTTGGAGAAGCCTCTGACGTTCAGTTTGATGAACCGATAATTCCACCTTGTGAGCCATGGAATATTATGGAAAAATTATCAAAAGAAAAGGAAATGATCGGAATTTATATTTCTGGTCATCCACTGGATGATTTTAAAACAGAGATCAAATATTTTTGTAATGCAAGAGTAGATATGTTGCAAAAAATAGATAATCTGGAAGGAAAAGAAATGACCTTTGCAGGAATTATTACTGATGTACAGCATAGGGTTTCAAAAAATGGAAAACCATGGGGGATGTTTACTTTTGAAGATTATAGCGATACCTATGAGTTTAAATTATTTAATGAAGATTATCTAAAATTCCGTCATTATTTAATTCAAAATCAGTTTTTATATTTGAAGACATCAGTTCGCAGACCATGGCAAAATGGTGATTTGAGAGTGTATATTTTGGCTATTCAACAATTACAGGATGTTTTGGGTAATATGGCAAAGAAGATTAGCATTAATCTGGACATCAAAAAAATTAATAAGAAGGAAATCGATCATATAGAAAATGTGATCAAAAAACACAAAGGAAATCAAAATTTGCATTTTGTGATTTATGATGTGGATGAAAAGATCCAGCTGACCATGCCGAGCAGAACCAAAAAAATTGCAATCAGTAATGAATTGATTGAAGAATTGACAAATAATGAATATAGTTTTAAATTGAATTAATTTATTTTTACTCTTATTCCTTTGCTATGGCTGCTAAATTCAGGGGCATACATACTTTGCAGGATAGTAATACCGTTACTGAAATCACCCTGATTATTGGCTCTCAAATCATATTCAAATACAAAAACACCTTTGGGTAAACGATCGATAAAGAAATTGGTACCGGCATCTTTAGTGCTTTTGTAATAATAAAGATCGTCCTGATATTTATATGCTGATAGGGTGTTTACGGGTTCAAAACCGCTGGCACGCATATCTTTTAAATGAACGAATTCCATTTCACGATCAGACTTGATCCCAATTCTTACAGTAACCAAATCGCCAGGTTTTAAGGATGTATGGTTATCGATTTTATACAATTTTATTCCCTCATCAGTATTTGTCTTTAAGAACAATTCTTTAGATATTTTTATTCCGGTCTTCGCCGAAGTTATCTTGTTGAGGTCTTCAAAATACTGCCAGTAAAGTCCACTAAAAGCTACCCCTTTAGATTTTTTTTCGAGGGTTATGGTTGCCATTTCGGGTTTTATATCTGTTGTATTCCAAGAAGTTTTAAAATAACCTGTTCCGGCTTCTACTTTTGAATTTTCCAGCTGAAATGGATCGATGGTTTTCTCACCAACTTTCACTTTTACTATTTCGTTTTCTGCTAGCCAGTTAGAACCGGTAGATAGGATGGCATAAATAGCATTGGTGGTTGCTTTGGTGGTTTTCCAGCTATTGGTCTGTTTATTTTTAAGCAACCACAGTTTTAAATTATCCATGGTTGCATCCGTTGCTCCAAACTCATTAAAGACTTCAATCATTAATGATTGTGTCTGAATTGGAGACTTATACCAGTACCAGCTGGGCTGATTTTCTTTCCAGTACATACCCATTTTTTCACTGATAATTGATCTTTCTTTTAACGATTGGTAAATTTTATTTGCTATATTTTGGTCACTGTTTCTTTTGGCTGTAATTGCGATCAATCCGCGTGAATAGATCTCATAATCTGTCCAGTAGGAATAGCTCTGTTTTTTATAATAATTTACGGCTTCTGCATATTTTTGATCTAAAGGAATCTCTTTAAAGAAACTTCTCATATACAAATACTGAATCTGAAAATTACCA
>JAUVCP010000340.1 GCA_030590765.1 Flavobacteriaceae bacterium
GGCAAGTTTGTTAATTGTTTTTGCCATGGAAACTCCTTCCACAACCATGCCTACTTCTTTCAATGCATTTTCCGTGGAATAGCCTTGTCCCAGAAGTTTACCGAATTTTCTATTTCGGCTATTCTCGGAAATACAGGTTGTTATCAGGTCACCAATTCCGGCAATACTGTAAGCTGTTTTGTGGTAAACTCCTAAGAATTTCATGATCGTAACGAATTCGTCAACACCGTAAGTCATGATAATTCCAAAAATATTTGTTTTAAAGCCCAATCCATCAGCCATTCCAACGGCAATGGCAATAAGTCCTTTTAAAGCGGATGCAAGTTCTACTCCCTTTATATCTCTACTGAATTCAAATTTTAAAAGATCGTTTTCTAGTTTGTGTTGTAATTGGAATAGAAGCGCAATATCTCGTGCTGCAAGTATGGCTTTGGCGGGAAGACCTTCAGCAAGTTCACGCGCAATTGTTGGACCCGCCAAATTAGCGAATTTCACCTTTGGTAATTTGTCTATCACAGTTTCCCAAACAGTTTTGAGGGTTGTGTGCTCAACTCCTTTAGAAGCGTTCACAACAATAAATTCTTCTATTTTATGTTCTATAAATTCATCTGTAAGATCATCTATAAAACGGGAAGGAATAGCAGTGATAACGATATCATTCTTCTCTATCTGTCGGGAAAATTTCTTCTCAATAATTATATTTTCAGGTAATTTGATGCCGGGCAGGAATTTGACTTCACGAGTTTTATTTATCTCATTTGCCTCCTGCTCGTTTATCGTCCAAAGATAAACTTTATTCCTTTGGGAAAAAATCATTGCCAGTGTAGTTCCCCAATTTCCGGAACCTATTACGATTATTTTACCAAGCTCTTCCATAAACTTACTCCAACTAAAATTTTATAAAAACCACTCTTAGTAGTGTATATTTATCGTAAAGATTTTTTATTTTTGGAGTAATTTGCAGATATTCTAACCTTGAAAAGGCTTCTTTCATAAAGATATTTATATTTAGCCTTTTCAAGGTTTTTTTATGTTACTTATTTTACAATTCTGAAAGAGTTAAAACAAGAATACTTAAAAGAAACTTTTTTAGGATTTTATTTGCAATTGATACAAATTCTCCATTTTGTGAACGGGGTAAATCACAATGTATTCACGTAGAATAAGAATGCATGATCTCGATTCTCAATCTTCACATAGCACAGAATCTAAGATATTAAAATTAATTTTTTTAGGTTTTTGTGGAAGAGGAAGTTCAAATACTTTTCCCGATCCTTCAACCAATGTTCGGATTCTTGCTTTCTGATTATTGCCAAAATCAATTTCAATGGGGATATAACTTTTGAAGTTTTCACTTACATTTTTCTGCTCAATATTGCATTCGGCATAATATTTTCCATCATCCCTTTTTATAATATCATAATTAAATTTAAATTTAGGGATTTCATTACCATAAACCCATTGATCAAAAAACCATGTCATATCTGTTCTCATGTGTTTTTCCACGATTTTCTTGAAATCTTCCGTAGTTGCTGTGGAATTTTTATAAGTATTGTAAAAATCCTGCATCATTGTTTTGAAATTTGATTCATCATAGGTTTTAATATCAATCATAAGATTGCGCAACATATGAAAAACCCAACCCCCTTTATAATAGTTAATATAGTTTGGAGCTCTCGAACCAAGCCACAATGGACACTCAGATTCATCCTTATTTTTAGTTAGTTTGTGTTCTTTGACTATTTTATTACGCCATTTGGTTAAGAATTCAAAGTACTTTTTTGTATCATTCAATGATGTCTGAATAAACCAGATACTGCTGAATTCTGCCAGACCTTCAAACAGCCATTTATCATGGTATGATCTGCTTCCAATTCCGCAACCCCACCACTGATGAGCAACTTCATGTGATCTTAATTGAACAAAATCGGTTTTATTAATATCAATATCAAAATAAACTTTATAAACTGCATCTGTAATAAAATCATCCGAATAGAAATTGACCAGTCCGGGATATGCCTGACCGGAAAGAAATTGAGGGATCTCGGCTACGGTAAGTGTATCAAATTTACATTTTCCATAAACAGCTTGATAAAATGCTATACTGTTAGCAACATCTGCTTTTGCATCGTTCAGGTTTTTATTCAAGTGAAGCGAAAGAGCCGGTATAGAAGGATTATTAAATTCTTCATTCTTAAATTTACCCATATTAAACGGAGCAAAATTTACAGGATATTTAGTTACCCATCGAGCTGTTTTAACCTTTTTGAGCTTTCCTTCAGACACCTTTTTACCTACACTAATAAGGTCATAATTAGATGGATAATGAAATGTTATATCAAAATGTTTAAGATTATATGTTGAGTATTGAGGATACCAGAAATTAAAACTGCGAATTTTTACAATTTTTCCACCCTGATAAATTAAATCACCATCATAGTTAATATTGATCGTATATAACTTGTTTTTGGTTAATATTTCAGTTAATTCTACCCACAAAACAGAACTTTCATCTTCCTTAAAAAAACTCAAGGTGTCTCCATTGTCAGTTATTATGGAATTGATCCTTAGCTTATCGAATAATGCCAACTCTATCCATTTTCCAGAATTCTTTAAACCATGAAATTCCAATGTACAAGTTGCAGAGAATTTCATCCTGTTAGTAATTGTTGCATCAATTGTGTATTTATCAACATAGATTTTATCCTTCTTCTCAAAAGACAGATCTACACCGGAAAGATAATCTTCTTGGCAATGGAACATACATATTATTTTGCGATAATGATCTAGATGTGTTCCTTTTTTAAAACGTACAGCTAAAGAAACTTCTTCTGTTCGGTTTGGATTGAATTCAAAGAAAACTGCGTTTTTGTTAAGAATACCTTTAGTTAGATGCGCATAGAAGTATCCATCTTGTTCATTATTAAGTATGGTTTGCAGGAGAGCCGAATTATAATCGTTGTCTTTATGATCATATAAATACTTCATACAGTTGTTTACGTTGATTTGGAAGTTTGGACGTATCCATTCATTGTTAAAATCTAGTTTTTGGGAAAATTCAGCTAACGTACTGTCTGTGAAAACCAAAAATAACAAATCAAATGAATTATTATAAGATTCAACTTGAAATTCAGAGTAAAGTCTTTCTCTGCTTATTTTAGTTGGAGGAGTAATATTAACGGTTCCCTCCCCTTTAAAAATAGCTGCAATTGTTTTACCATTAACCGGTGAGAGCAAATATAATTTACCATTATCAAGATGAAAATTTGCAACATCTCGGCTGAATGAAAAATCGTTTACTTCTGCTACTTT
>JAUVCP010000062.1 GCA_030590765.1 Flavobacteriaceae bacterium
AAAAGATGTTACTCTTATCATTACTGGAGGAATTCGTGTGCCAGACGATTTTATTAAAGCAATGGCTTTAGGTGCTGACGGAATTGCAGTATCTAATTCTGCTTTGCAAGCTATTGGTTGTGTTGCTGCAAGAATGTGTAATACCAATAACTGTCCAGCAGGAATTGCTACTCAAAAACCTGAATTAAGAACGTTATTAAACATTGATAAGTCAGCAAACCAACTCTATAATTTCTTTAATGCCTCAACAGAATTAATGAAAGTAATGGCAAGAGCCTGCGGACATAATCATCTAAATAAGTTCAATCAAAAAGACATTACAACTTGGAAAAAAGATATGTCTGATTTAACTGGAATAAAATTTGGTGGAATATAAAAATGACGCGACAATCGAATAGACGGCTGACGATCCAATGACCACCAGTTCGCCTCCTCGTACCACTAGATTCCACATCAAGTGTGAGACAGGTCATGTTGGTCTCGTATACGCCGGTTCAATTAAACAGTTAAGAGTTCAATATAGATGTGTCAAAGATGTAGAGATTTTCTTGTTCAGACTAACCAAAATATATACGTAATATTAATCAGTTCCCAATAGTAACGCTTAATCCCTATTTAGATTTACAAATTGTAAAATCAAGATATTGCAATCAAAAGTATTACTTCTAAAACTAATATAGATTTGATAAATAGCTCATTAAGTTTTTATGGAATAATCATAATGAATTTGTAAAATATACCTATAATTCATGATGATAAAAATCTGTATTTGTTTCGTTTATAGCTAACAGAAGTTTAACCTAATTTTTTAAACATTACAAAATGACCTCCAATTTTTGGAATATAAAATTCTTTGCCAATGGTTTTAAATCCTAATTTTTTATAAAAATTAACTGCTGCAACTCGAGCATTACACCAGACTAGTTCCATTTGTTTTTCTTTTAGGACTTCACTTCCAAATTTAATTAATTGCAGCCCATAACCTTTTCCTTGATATTGATCTAAAGTAGCCATACCTCTTAACTGGTATTGATTTCCATTTAAATCTTTGCAAGCCGATTTCATAAAACTTACAATTCCTATCAAATTATGATCTAAAAACAGACCTAAATGAAAACTATCTTTATCCAAATCTCCGTTGAAGATAAAAGGAAGTTCTATATTTTTTCGAAGAACCTCTTTTCTAATTGCATAAGTTTCTTCTGCTTTTATTCTTTTTATATCAATCATTGAAAATTGATTTTTATATTTACGAAAATAATAAACATTATGGAACCTATCACTGTAAAACCAATTCATAAATCAGATATTTTAACCATTATTCCTTTATTGAAACTAATAAATACTCAAACACCAGATTCTTTATTAAAAAAACGATTACTGGAAATGTCTGAACAAAACTATGAATGTATTGGTCTTTATGATGATGGTAAACTCATTGGTATTTGCGGATTATGGTATAGCACAAGACATTATATAGGAAAAAGTGCTGAAGTTGATCACGTAATTATTGATGATCACTATAGAAACAATGGTCTGGGACAAATATTTTTCGAGTGGATCTATTCCTATTTAAGAGGAAAAGGATGTGAAGGAACAGAGTTAAATACTTTTGTAGAAAATAGAAAATCGCATAAATTCTATTATAATGAAGGTTATGAAATATTTGGATTTCATATGGTAAAGGTTCTTAGAAAAGATGGTGAATTTTACTAGTGTCAAGTCAATTTTACGTAAATCTCATTCACCAAAAACATCTTGAATTTAAAATATTTTGTTTAACCTTAAAATTTTGACTGAAATTAATTACTGCTTACTAGCTTTCTTGCTTCCTTTATACATTTCGTATTTAACAAACCTACATTCCAGTTTTCCATTAAAAACTTTGATCTTTTTAGATGTTCTTAAACCAACACTTTTGAGTCCGTTATTAAAATCAGAAGTAATAAACCAAGCATCCGTATCCGGATAACCTTGCTTTAAGGTATTTCCTATTTCCTTGTAAAAAACAGGAACATTGATCTCTAGCCTTTCTCCGTAAGGCGGATTAAATACTAGCAATGTTTTACCTTCTATCGATTTTTCAGAATCAAAGAAATTTTGACGTTCAATGGTGATAAAATCTTCCAAAGATGCATTTTGAACATTATCTATTGCTTTTCTTATTGCAGAAGGAGCTTTATCATAACCAATTATTTTTTTATCGCAATGTGTAATTTTTTTCAATAAGGAATCATGAATTGTATCAAAAAGATCTTCATCAAAATCTTTCCATTTTTCAAAGGCAAATTCCGGACGATTGATATTCACCGGAATATTATTGGCAATCATGGCTGCTTCAA
Source organism: Flavobacteriaceae bacterium (assembly GCA_030590765.1). Classification (GTDB taxonomy): domain Bacteria; phylum Bacteroidota; class Bacteroidia; order Flavobacteriales; family Flavobacteriaceae; genus Lutimonas. Next base: position 2,343 of record JAUVCP010000062.1, read on the forward strand.
TCAAAATAGTTCCACTACCACACATCGGATCTATAAAATGTTGCGTACCATCATATCCCGATAGGAGAACCAATCCGGCAGCCAAAACCTCGTTGATTGGTGCAATATTAGTATCGCCTTTATAACCACGTTTATGTAATGATGAACCCGAACTATCTATTGAGACCGTACAAGTGTTTTTTTGGATATGAATATTGAACAATACATCGGGATGTTTGATATCAATACTTGGTCTTTTGTGATATTTATTTCTAAAATAATCAACAATAGCATCCTTACTTTTTAAAGACACATAATGAGAGTTGGTAAAATTATCTGAATGAACAGCAGAATTTATAGCAAACGTATCATCTACATCAAAATATTTTTCCCAGTGAATACTTTTTAAATTCTTATATAGATCGTCTTCATTATCCAAACTAAAACTATGGATTGGAACCAAAATTCTGATAGCAGTTCGTAAAGCCAGATTAGCTTTGTACATAAAGCCTTTATCTCCTTTAAAAGTTACATTTCTAACTCCTTCTTTAACATCCTGAGCGCCCAATTTACGGAGCTCTTTAGCTAAAATTGTCTCGAATCCAAATAGGGATTTGGCAAGCATTTTAAAATTTTCATTCATATTGCAAAAATACGTTAAACTCTTAAGCTTGCAAAATCCCAACATTGCAGTATTATAGATTTTAATAAAACAGGGGAAGGTTAAATTGCATAGTAAAAGTGATAATTGTCATTATATTAATCAATAGGTTGATATATATTTGTTTTAATGCATATTAAATTTAATTTTAGATCACTATGATACACACTTTTCTACCAATGTTTAACTGGGATTATGGAATTTATGGCGCAATATTTATGTTTGTAGTTTTTGCCGGTCTTGTTGTAGCACTGTTAGCTTTAATGTTTGGAGGGAAAAAGAATAAAAGTGAAGAGTAGTTAACTTTTTTCCCCTAAAATATTTAAAATATCCTCTTTAATTCTTGTTGGTTTATTCGTTTTCATATCAACAAGACACCATGTTGTTCTTGCTTTTGCCAAAAGGATTTGACCTCTGTATATATGAACATTTCTAATAGATTTGACACCCCCAGTTTCACCTATCCATGTATAAACCATAATATCATCATCTAAAACTGCCTGATTGACATAGTCAATTTCGTGCCGAATTGCTACCCAAAAATACTTACTGTCAATTTCTCTATTAGATAAAATACTCCAGTGTTTTTCAGATATATCATTTACCCATTGCAAATAAACTACATTATTTACATGGTTTAGTGCATCAATATCTTGCATTTGCACTTTCAGATTCATTTGATGGGAAATCACATTTTCCGGAATAATATCTTTCAAAATAGAATTTATATAAAGTTCAATTTAAGCATTTATTATTTGTGGCGGTTTATTAATATATTTTCCACATCAGAAAATTTATATCCTTTTGCCTGTAACAGAATTAAATAATGAAATAAAAGATCAGCACTTTCATTTAAAAACAGGTCATCATCACTATCTTTTGCTTCAATAATCACCTCTACAGCCTCTTCTCCCACTTTTTGAGCAATTTTATTGATACCTTTCTGAAATAAGGAAGCTACATAAGATTTTTCTCCATCTGCCTGTTCTCTCCTTTCCGAAATTACATTTTCCAACTTTGATAAAAATCCGAAATTAGAACTGTTATTTGTGTTCCAGCAGGTATCACTACCCGTATGACAAGTTGGACCTTTTGGTTTTACTAACACCAAAAAAGTATCATTATCACAATCTAATGTAATGCCCTTTAAATATAAAAAATTGCCACTCTCCTCCCCTTTTGTCCATAATCTTTGTTTGGTTCGGCTAAAAAAAGTAACTTTTTTACTTTCAATAGTTTTATCTAGGGCTTCTTTATTCATATACCCCAACATAAGTACATTTTTTGTTTGTTCATCCTGAATGATTGCAGGTAGCAATCCATCCATATTTTTACTAAAATCTGGTTTCATTATTCTATCTTTTAAATCCTTACCGGAATGTTATTATTTGCCAGTTCCTGTTTTAATTCCATTATTTTTATTTCTTTAAAGTGAAAAACACTGGCAGCTAAAGCGGCATCGGATCTGCCGATTTGGAATGTATCTACAAAATGCTGCATATTACCCGCCCCACCCGAAGCTATAATAGGTATTGTCAACTCATCCGACAGTTTTTTCAACGCTATATTTGCAAACCCTTCTTTGGTTCCATCATTATTCATTGAAGTAAATAAAATTTCACCTGCTCCTCTCTGCTCTACTTCTTTTGCCCATTCAAAAAGATCTATTTCTGTTAGAACTTTTCCCCCAACCAGGTGTACCTTCCATTGATCATTTACTTTTTTAGCATCAATGGCAACCACAATACATTGTGAGCCAAATCTAGCTGCAAGATCATTGATCAAATTGGGGTTCTTTACTGCAGATGAATTTATGGAAACCTTATCTGCACCGGCTCTTAATAATTTTTCGACATCCTCTACTTTTGAAATTCCGCCTCCTACAGTAAAAGGAATACTAATTTTTTGTGCCACTTTTGAAACCAGATCTAAAAGAGTTTTTCTCTTTTCTTCAGTTGCAGTAATATCTAAAAATACCAGTTCATCCGCACCTTCTTTGCTGTAAATCTCCGCCAATTCCACAGGATCTCCTGCATCTCGAAGGGATACAAAATTTACTCCTTTAACGGTTCTTCCATTTTTTATATCCAGACATGGAATAATTCTTTTTGTTAACATAATATCAATTCAAAATTGAATGATTAAAAATTCAAAATATAATTTTCCAATTCTTTTAAGCTTATTCTGTTCTCATAAATTGCCTTACCAATTATAACTCCTTCGCAACCTAATTCTGCAAGTTTTGGTAATTCATCCATTTTTGAAATCCCTCCACTTGCTATTAAATTGATCTCCGGTATTTCCTTTAATACTCTTTTATACAGATCAAATGATGGCCCGATCAACATTCCATCTTTTGCGATATCAGTACTGATTACATATTTTATTCCTTTTTCTTTATATTTTTTAATAAAAGGAATTACTTCTTCATCTGATTCTTCTTTCCATCCGCTAATGGCAATTTTTTCATTGTTGGCATCTGCACCCAAAATAATTTTATCCGAACCATATTCTTTTAACCAATTCAAAAATAAAGCTTTGTTTTTTATGGCAATACTTCCTACTGTTATTTGATCTGCTCCAGATGAAAAAGCAATTTTCACATCACCTTCAGATTTTATTCCACCCCCAAAATCTATTTTTAAGTTAGTTTTGCTGGCAATTTTTTCAAGAATCTTATAATTATAGATTTTATTGGATCTTGCTCCATCCAAATCTACAATATGTAGATACTGAATACCATGATCTTCATATTGTTTAGCTACTTCAAGTGGATCTTTATTGTAAACTATTTCCGTTGTGTAATCACCTTTTGTAAGTCTTACACATTTTCCATTGATGATATCAATTGCAGGTATTATTCTCATTAGTTTTATTTTTATTCAGATAAATATCTAAATTATTACTATTTAACTATATATTTAAAAAATTACTTAACAATACTTCTCCAGCTGTACTGCTTTTTTCAGGATGAAACTGTACACCATAAAAATTATCCTTTCGTATTGCTGTAGCGTATTTCAAACCATAACTTGATCTGGCGATAGCATCTATATTATCTTCCACATAATAACTATGCACCAGATACATATATTCCTTTTCCGAAATTCCATCAAACAAATGTGTTTTTAATTCTTCGATCTGATTCCATCCAATTTGTGGCACTTTTAATCCTTCGGGAAAACGTTTGACCTTTAAATCAAATATCCCCATTCCTTTCGTATCGCCTTCTTCTGAAAATTTACACATCATTTGCATTCCTAAACAAATTCCCAATACAGGTTGCTTTAAGGTAGGAATCAATTGATCTAAATTTTTTAGTTTTAATGCTTTCATTGCCGAACTTGCCTCACCAACCCCTGGAAATATCACTTTATCTGCTACTTTGATCTTTTCGTAATCATCAGTGATCACAGCATCATAACCTAATCTATCAAAAGCATATTTAACCGATTGTACGTTTCCTGCTCCGTAATCTATAATTGCTATTTTCATTTTTTATCTGTCATTCCCGAGTAAACGGAAATCTTTTGTTTAAACATCTATAATAATTATAACACACCTTTTGTACTCGGCAATATCATCTTATCTATATCTCGTTTTACAGCAACTTTAATAGCCTTGGCAAAAGCCTTAAAAATTGCTTCTATTTTATGATGCTCATTAATTCCCTCTGCCTTGATGTTGATATTTGCTTTCGCAGAATCACTAAAAGATTTAAAGAAATGCAAGAACATTTCCGAGGGCATATCTCCTATCATTTCACGTTTGAAATCCACATCCCAAACCAACCAGTTCCTTCCTCCAAAATCAATGGCAACCTGAGCCAGACAATCATCCATTGGTAAGGTAAAACCGTATCTTTCAATACCTAATTTGTTTCCAATAGCATCTGCAAAAACTTCACCCAAGGCAATTGCTGTATCTTCAATAGTATGATGCTCATCAACTTCCAAATCTCCATTTACTTTAATGCTAAGATCTATATTGCCATGACGAGCTATTTGATCTAACATATGATCAAAGAATTTTAATCCTGTTGAAATATTTGAATCACCATTTCCATCTAAATTTACTGCAATTTCAATATCAGTCTCGTTCGTTTTTCTTTTTACAGATGCCGTTCTGCTTTTCAACTTTAAAAATTCATAAATCCTTTTCCAATCATTGGTTTCTAAAACAATGCAATCTCCTAATTTTTTCTCATCAATACTAATCTCTTTTGATCCAAAATTAGTATTATCATTTATAAATATTCCTTTAGCATTTAAGTTTTTTGCCAGTTCCATATCCGTCAAACGATCACCAATAACAAAGGAATTTTCTAAATCATATTCATCTGAAAAAAAATGGGTCATCAATCCTGTTCTTGGCTTTCTATCTGGTGAATTCTCTTCTGGAAATGATCTATCAATAATTTGCTCTTTAAATACAACACCTTCATTTTCAAATGTTTTTAACATAAAATTATGTGTAGGCCAAAAGTCATCCTCAGGGTATCTATCTGTTCCCAAACCATCCTGATTGGTAACCATAACCAATTCATAATCCATTTCCTCTGCAATTTTTGACAGATATAATAAAGCTTTTGGATAAAAAACCAACTTCTCAAAACTATCTACCTGCTCATCATGTGGTTCCTTAATCAAAGTTCCATCCCTATCAATAAAAAGTACTTTCTTCATTAGTTTAGTTTTTTTAAGACATTTATCAATTTTTCATTTTCACTTTCAGTTCCAATTGTAAATCTCAAACAATTCTCACAAAGAGGTTCATTGGTTCTGTTTCTCACCACAATTTGATTTTGTATCAATTGCTTATATCTTTTGTTAGCATCATCAACCTTAACCATCAAAAAATTAGTGTCAGAAGGGTATATTTTCTCTACAAATGCAAAATGCATTAACTCATCTTTTAACAATTCTTTGCTCTTTGCTATCTGGTTCAATTGTTGTTTTAAATTCTCAATGTTTTTTAATTCATTTATCGCTTTTATTTGAGATAAAACATTGACATTATATGGCATTTTTATCTTTTTCAGAACATCAATGATCTCAGTTTGTGCATAACAGATTCCCAATCTTAATCCTGCCATACCATATGCCTTTGATAGTGTTTGGGTAACAATCAAATTATTAAAGTTATTTACTTCATTTAACCAGCTATCTGCTTCTGAAAAGTCAATATAAGCTTCATCAATAACAGTAATTACATTTTTCAATCTGTTCAGCAGATCTAAAATATCTTCTTTTTTAATAAGATTTCCTGTTGGATTATTTGGTGAACAGATTATTAACAGTTTTGTGTTTTGATCAATATTTTCAATTATTGAATCAATATCTAACTGAAAATCATTAGTTAATAATACAGTTTTATAAGCAACATCATTCACTTCCGCCAAGACTTTATACATACCAAAAGTTGGCGTATTGATCAAAATATTATCTTTTCTAGGTTCACAAAAAACCCGAAAGATCATATCCAGTATTTCATCACTTCCATTTCCCAAAAGCATATTTTCTTTAGGAATTCCTTTAATATTCACTAGTACCTTTTTTAGATCAGCCTGATCCGGATCTGGATATCTGTTCCATCCGTTTTCATAAGGATTTTCATTGGCATCTAAAAAAATAAGATCTTGCTTAAAATCCTTAAATTCAGATTTTGCAGAAGAATATGGTTTTAGCTTTGCAATATTCTCTCTTACCAAAGAATGGATATCTAATTTTTCAGATCTCATTATCAATACTTTTTAATCTTAAACTTACTGCATTTTTATGTGCCTGTAAACCTTCGGCATCAGCCATAATTTCAATAGCTCTTCCTATATTTTGAATTCCTTTTGCTGATATTTTCTGAAAAGAGATTACTTTTAAAAACGAATCTAAATTTACGCCTGAATACGCTTTTGTATATCCATTTGTTGGCAACGTATGATTTGTTCCTGAAGCATAATCTCCTGCACTTTCTTGTGTGTAATTTCCTATAAATACGGAACCTGCGTTTTCAATTCCATTTACATAAAAATCAGTATCAGCTGTACAAACTATAAAGTGTTCTGGACCATATTCGTTTATCAATTCAATAGCCTCTTCCTTATTTTCAACAAATATAAGTTTTGAATTTTCGATG
>JAUVCP010000377.1 GCA_030590765.1 Flavobacteriaceae bacterium
GGTGAAATTATCATACAGGGAAACTACCGTGATAAGATCATTCAAATTCTTCAAACGGAAGGCTACTACACCAAAAGAGTTGGGGGATAAAAATTTAAGATTTCAAGTTTCAAAAAAAAAATCAAACATTATTAAATAATAAAAATGAACAAAATAGCACCTTCTGAATTAATTATAAATCCTGACGGAAGTATTTACCATATCAATTTAAAACCAGAACATGTAGCTTCAAATATTATTTTTGTAGGAGATCAGAACAGGGTTGCAAAAGTTGCCAATCTTTTTGATACCATTGAATTTGAAACGCAAAAAAGAGAATTCAAAACCATTACCGGAACTTATAAAAATAAAAAGTTTATGGTTATTTCAACCGGAATCGGGCCTGATAATATTGATATTGTTGTAAATGAATTAGATGCGTTGGTAAATATTGATTTAGAGACAAGAACTGTTAAAAAAGAACATACTGCTTTAAATATTGTTAGAATAGGGACTTCAGGTTCATTACAAGATCATATCCCTGTAGATAGTTTTGTTTTGGCAAAATACGGTTTGGGTTTTGATGGTTTGTTGCATGCTTATGACTGTGAACATATTCTTGAAAAGGAGATGGAGGATGCTTTTATCGAACACACAAATTACTCCAACAGGAAATCACGACCTTATATTGTTGAAAATGATGTCGAATTAGAAAATATATTAATATCTGATAAAATTTTTACTGGTATAACTGCAACTGCAGGAGGGTTTTACGGACCACAAGGAAGAATTTTACGACTTGACATTCAAGATCCGGAGTTGAACCATAAAATAGATAATTTTGATTATAACGGTATCAAGATAACCAATCTGGAAATGGAAACTTCCGCTATTTACGGACTATCAAAATTATTAGGTCACAAGGCTGTTTCTATGAATTGTATTATTGCAAACAGGGCAAATCTCACCTTTAGTAAAGATCCCTATAAAGCTATTGAAAACCTGATAGAATATACCTTAAATAAGCTTGCAGAATAATTTTTTGTTTTTATACAATATTCATAAATTCTTTACGTTAATAATACAATACTCCCCATGTTAGAATTTTAACCAAAAACTGTTTTTATGAAAAAGTTAGCCTATTTACTTATTTTTGTTTTTGCTTCAGCATCTTTAACATCATGTGGGGCCTCAAGTTCAAGTTGTGTATCTTCTGAAAAATACATTATTAAAAATATGAAATTTGAGAATCAAGAAATCGTTCTTAGTAATGATTTCTTCAATGATAATGATTAAAAATAATAATCAATTTTATTAATAAATTGGAAAAGGTCTGTAGTAAATTGATTACTATAGACCTTTTATTTTTTACTAAAATAAAATCAATTTCACTTGTATACTTTAGCAGACTTTGTAATTTTGCACAAACCTAAACACAATGTCTAATACTAAGTATATTTTTGTAACCGGTGGTGTTACTTCATCTCTCGGAAAAGGAATTATTGCTGCCTCATTAGCAAAATTATTACAAGCAAGCGGTTTTTCTGTAACCATACAAAAACTAGATCCGTATATTAATGTTGACCCGGGAACTTTAAATCCATATGAACATGGTGAATGTTTTGTAACCAATGATGGTGCTGAAACAGATCTTGATCTTGGGCATTACGAAAGGTTCTTAAATATTCCTACATCACAGGCAAACAATGTTACTACCGGTAGAATTTATCAAACCGTAATAAACAAAGAGCGTAAAGGCGATTATTTAGGGAAAACGGTTCAGATAATCCCTCATATTACCAATGAGATCAAACGACGTGTTAAGATGTTAGGCCAAACAGGTGATTATGACATTATAATCACTGAAATTGGAGGTACAGTAGGTGACATTGAGTCCTTACCATATGTTGAAGCTGTTAGACAATTACAATGGGATCTGGGTAAAGAAAATGCAATTGTCATACATTTAACTTTAATTCCATATTTGGCTGCAGCCAAAGAATTAAAAACAAAACCAACGCAGCATTCTGTTAAAGAATTAATGCAAAGTGGTGTGAGTCCTGATGTTTTGGTTTGTAGAACAGAACATCATATAAATGAGAATATCCGACGTAAACTTGCATTATTTTGTAATGTTAAAAAAGATGCTATTATTGAATCAATTGATGCTTCTACAATATACGATGTTCCAAATTTAATGCTTAAAGAAGGGCTTGATAAAGTTGTTTTAAACAGACTGAACTTATCTGCTTCTAAATCTCCAAAACTGGATAAATGGAATAGTTTTTTAAAAAAATTCAAAAACCCAAAAAATACAGTTGAAATAGGTTTAATAGGTAAATATGTTGAACTTCAGGACGCCTATAAGTCTATTTTAGAATCCATTGGTCATGCAGGGGCACAAAACGAAATAAAAGTTAATATTCATTCTATTCATTCAGAAGATATTTCCAAAAAAAATATTACCGAACAGCTTAAAGGTCTTAATGGAATTATTGTTGCGCCTGGTTTTGGGGAAAGAGGTATCAGTGGTAAAATTGAAGCTGTTCGTTTTGCCAGAGAGAATGACATACCTTTTTTTGGAATTTGCTTAGGAATGCAAATGGCTGTAATTGAATATGCAAGAAATATACTTGATCTTGACAAGGCAAATTCAACCGAAATGGATGATATAACTCCATTTCCTGTTATTGACCTGATGGAAGATCAAAAAGAAATAACCAATAAAGGAGGGACTATGCGTTTAGGCGCATGGGATTGTAAAATTGATAAAAATTCAAAAGCCTATGAGGCTTATCAATCAGAATTGATAAGTGAACGCCACCGCCATCGTT
>JAUVCP010000280.1 GCA_030590765.1 Flavobacteriaceae bacterium
GAAGGCAAAGCAATGATCAGACAAGCTAGTGTGGTCTTAACTGCCATTGGGAAACCTACTGTACTACTTAAAAAAGTGCCTATAAAAATAACATATACCAGTATTATACCCGAAATAATCCCGGTTATTTTTAATAAGGTCTTTTGGTGAGTTTTAAACAGTGATGAACAATAGCTGCCAATTCCCGAACTGATCAACATTACAGAAATTACCGTTGCAACGGAGTAGATTGGATGACCCAAATAAAGTACAAAATATTTGATGAAAACAATTTCCAAAAACATATAACCAAAGCCCAAAGCTGTAAAATAGAGTATAACCCATGATTTATTACCTCCTTTCCACCCTAACCGAAAAAGAGGCAGGATAATAAATAACATAGCCAAAACAATAACCTGAATAAAGGTTACTATCACAATAAAATAACCTAACTCGACAAAAGCTGTTGATTCTTTACCAAAATTTGTTATCATTTTTGGGAGCTCTTTCCAACGTAAAAACTGGAAAAAGTAAGGCTTATTGTCCGTTGCAGGTTGAATCTTAAATTTATAATTTTTTGTTATCTCTTCTCGCTGCCCAGTAAACATACTTTCCAATTCTTGAAAAAATTTATCATCTTCCATGGTATTGAACTGCACTCTGTCTTCTGGTGCTAATCCAGGTAAAATGACAGGATCAAAATTATATTGGTTACAAAATCTTTTGATATTTTCAATATCTGTCAAACTAAGTGGACTGCGCTTAACCACAAAAGTTAGTGTTCCCCAACTTCTAATAATTGCAATATGGTCAAGGGGATTTTCTTTTTGAAAAGACACAAAGCTTTCAGCAATAGTGGCAGCAGTTTTTAGAGAAATTTTAGCTGGAAAATCTATCCAAGAAGAAATAGCAATCAGTCCATTAGGATTGAGTTTATTCCACATTTCAACAAATGCTTCTTTGGTGAGTAAATTCGCTTCCTGCAGTGCATTTAAGCCTACGGAGCCTCCGAAAGCACCCAATAGAGGTAATTGAATAACATCATATTTTTCTTTTGTTTGATTAAGAAATGTTCTTGATGATGTTGAATACACTTTAACATTCGCATTGTAAAACAAAGAATCTGTTATAGCTGCATATTCATTTTTTAATAAAGAAATGACTGTTGCATTGGGTTCAATGGCAGTTATTTGTTCTACTCTGGTTGAAAAGAGCATGTGAAATTTCTAAACCACCACCTGCATTAAACAACAACACGCTTTTTGGAACACCAAAAACGTAAGGCAATGCCATGGTAGTGTAATTCAAAATATGAGAAGTATCTTTTTTTGACCAAAGAGAAATTGAGGCATACCATTCTCCATTGTTAAAAATAACATCACTGGAAGGTACATTCTCAGCATAAGTCAAACTCAAACCGGGAGCATAACGTTGCACTGGTGATGAAACTACTTGTACAAAACCATAAGGACTACTTATTTGCTGGTCAACCTTTGCTTCGGGAAGATTTAGAGCATAACTTATACTTTTAAATTGAGATGGTAACAAATCAAATGGCTTATTAAAATGATATATTACCATACTTAAACTTAATAGGCTATACGAGACCAGGTATAAACGGGTCTTTTTGTTAATGATAAGGACTCCAGCTAAAATAGGTAGTAATGCAATAATGGGAGAAATTTGCTGAGGTGAAAATTGCCAAAATAAAAAAATTACCAGACCACCTCCCACTCCAGATCCTAAAAGATCAGAAAAATAAAAAGTACCAATACTTGATACTTTATTAACGAAGATCAAACCTATGGCCAATGCTCCGGTAAAAAAAGGTAGAAAAAGAAGAAAATATGTTCCTAATAGCCTTGAAAATTGCGAACTGTCAACGAAGAGTGTATAGGAATCAAAAATAAAAATATTATAACGGGAGGCTCTGATAACCACGGTCATTAGCAAGCCACTAGAGATCATTAAAAAAGGAAGTAAAAAATCTATTCTTTGTAGCATCCACTTTCTAAAAATAGAAATCACTGTACCACTGGCACCAAATCCCAATAAGGCGATAGAGATTACCATAGATGCAAAATGATGCCACTGAACTATGGTAAAAAAATGCATTAATTGAATTTCATAGCTAACAATGGCTGCAGATAGAATGGATATTGCAAGAACCAATTTAAATTGAAAAAAATTGCTTTTATGCTGTTCAAACATTTTTTCTAACTTATGATGATTAGTTATTTTATTGATCTTTTGCTCTGGTAAAAGGAACGAATCGGACAAACATAAGATTTTTTGTTTTTATCTTATTTCCTTTTTTCTCTACAAGTAGTAACTGTTGGGTAGTAAATGGTGTACCTACCGGAATGATCATTTTTCCACCATCTTTCAATTGCGCTATAAGTGGAGGAGGCACAAATTCTGCTGCAGCAGTTACCACAATAGCATCAAACGGACCTTTTTCTTCCCAACCATAATAACCATCCATATTTTTTACTAAAATATTATCATAATTTAGATCATCTAACCTCTTTTTTGCTTGAACAAACAAGGCTTCAATAATTTCAATAGTATACACCGAATCAACAATATGGGCTAAAACTGCTGCCTGGTATCCAGAGCCTGTTCCAATTTCCAATACTTTAAAATCTTTTTTTGGCTGGATAGTTTTCGTCATAAAAGCAACAATATAGGGCTGAGAAATGGTTTGTCCGTAGCCAATTGATAAGGGAGAATCACTATAAGCACTTTCCATAAGACTTTCCGGGACAAATTTATGCCTGGGTACTTTGTTCAAGGCATCAAGAGTAGAAGCATGATAAATACCACGTGCTTTTATTTGTGTAATTACCATTTTTTTCTTGCAGCTTTGTAATCGACATCTTCTTGAAAACCTACTGTAAGAATCAGAAACAATATAAATAATAACTTATTCATTACTATATGAATAAACTGTACATAAAGATAAGGTATTATGTATTGAAATCAAAGAGAACAGATTGAATTATAATCAACAATAAGTGATTATGAACCTATTTTCCATAAGAATCAAGTCTTTTTAAAAGACATTTGTATTAACATTCATTCAAAAATTTGAGAAAAACATTACCAATGTTTTTTCAGAAAATATTGGTTTTAATATTGAAATGAAATCTATATTTATTATACATTATTTTTACAATCCTGCATTAACTTTGATACTGGATAATAATTCAGTTTATCATAAATACATGACTTATGGATTTTTATTTCTTGTTATTTATTTCTATAAAAAACAACCTTTAAAACAAAATCAGATAATTATCCGCATTCTTACCTAATATACTTATCTTTATACTATGAAATTTTATGAATTTTATAAACGTTTCCCCAATGAGTCAATCTGCGTTTTAATTATAAAAAGTATTAAAGAGCAAGAAGGTATTATTTGTAAAAAATGTAAAAACGTAGAGCATTACTGGAAGAAAGATAAAAAAAGCTTTGAGTGTAAACGGTGCACTTTCAGAACATCTCTTAAAAGTGGTACAATTATGGAACACAGTAATTTACCATTAAAATATTGGTTGTCATCTATAGCATTTTTCAATATCATGGGGAAAAATATTTCAGCACTTAAGCTTCAAAAAGAATTTGGACATAAACGCTATGAACCAATTTGGTTAATGCTAAAGAAAATAAGAAATCAATCTGAAGCCGATTATTTTATTTATAAAATATCAGAATACATAGCATTTGATAAGAATTCAATTCGTTTAAAAAATAATAAAAATTTTAAATGATATTTTTAAACTGAATATTAAAAATAAGATGGAACAATTTAGTTTAATCGAAAAACAAGAATCACTGGATGTTCTTAATTATCAGATCAGGGCTTGTGAAGGGTGCAGATTGTCTGTTAGCCGAAAACATACTCTTACCGGCGAAGGGAACATAAATGCCCGCATTATGTTTATTGCACTTTCACCGGGAGCAAAAGAAGATATACAAAATAGAATGTTTGTTGGCCCATCCGGTCAGGTTTTTAAT
>JAUVCP010000053.1 GCA_030590765.1 Flavobacteriaceae bacterium
ATTAAAAAATGTTTGAAACCCTATATTGCAATAATTCAATAAATTATTTGGTTTTTCCATCACAATCTTGTGCAAATAGTTTTCGGAAGTAATGGATTGCTCCATTTCACCCAAATCAAATTTATTGTCTACAACAACCATATTGACCGCTTTCTCTAAATTGTCATAGGCTCTGTAATTTGCATAGGTAATATCCTGACTGCCTCCAATAATAATAGGAGCGATCTCTTTTTTCAATAACAGGGAAATTATTTCCTGAACAACAAAAAAAGTATCTTCCACATCATTTCCTTGAGGAATATTTCCCAAATCAACGATATTGGAATGCCAGTTTCCTGGGAACATTTGATATAAATACTTTCGAATATTCTCTAAACCCCTACCTGTACCAACATTATCAACAGCATTTCTTCCTTCCAAGACCCCTATAATAGCTATTTGCACTTGATCCAGATCAGGAATCCCATTCTGTTTTGTGTGTTTTTCAATGTTTTTCCCTAAGATTAAATCGGAAAGCAATGTAGTATGCGCAACGGCAATCTCTTCTACAGGTAATAGAAAACTTAAACTCATTTTAATATAGTACTCTTAGATTTGTTTGTATCGCAATTTACATATTTTTCTCCTTTTAAAAAGTTAAAAACTTTATAAAAAATGCATTCTTAGCATAAAAAAATCCTCAAAATAAAATTTTGAGGATCTATAAATTATACTTCATTCAGCCTAAACAAGATAGTAAACCTATTTTTTCTTTTTCTTCGCTACTCTTTTCTTAGCTACTTTCTTTTTTGGAGCATTTTTTGCAATAATATCTTTAACCTCATCTAAAGTCAATGCCGGAGCATCAATTGTTTTAGGAATTTCAATTTTTACTTTTCCCTGTAATATGTTATGCCTGCCCCATCTTGCTTTTTCAACTCGTATTCCTTCTTCTTCCCAGTTATGCACAACCTTGTCAATCTCTTTTTGTTTTTTGGTTTCGATCAACTCAACAATATCATCATAGGTTAGGTTATCAAAATTATATTTTTTATTTACGTTGATAAACATATTGTTCCATTTTATAAACGGACCAAATCTACCCACTCCTTTTTGAACTGGTAAGTCTTCATATTCAGCTATTGGAGCATCTGCTTCCCTTTTTGCTTCGATCAACTCAATTGCCCGATCCAGATCAACTGACATTGGGTTTTCTCCTTTTGAAAGGGAAACGAACATTTTATCAAATCTTATATACGGACCAAATCTTCCACTCGAAACTACTACATCAACACTTTCATATTGCCCCAAAGTTTTTGGTAACTGAAAAAGATCCATTGCTTCTTCATAAGTAATATTTCCTAATGTTTGATCACCCTGTAAACTTGCAAACTTAGGTTTTTCTTCATCAGTTGCTTCACCTATTTGCACCATTGCACCAAATCTGCCCAATCTGGCATAAACATTTTTACCCGATTCCGGATCAACCCCTAACAAGCGCTCACCCTTTGCTCTTTCTGCATTTTCCTTAACATCTTCAACTCTGGTATGAAATTCGGTATAAAACTCTTTGATCATTTCAATCCAATGGCCTTTTCCTTCAGCAATATCATCAAATTCCTTTTCTACCCTTGCAGTAAAACTAAAATCTAAAATATTTGAAAAATTCGCAACCAAAAAGTCATTTACGATTCTACCAACATCGGTTGGAATCAACTTGCCTTTATCTGCCCCAACTTTTTCAGTTAAACTGCGGGAAACAACCTGGTCATTTTCCAGTTTAATTTGTGTGTAAATTCTATCTTTTCCTTCAACCGCACCCTTTCCTACGTATTCACGTTTTTGAATAGTTGAAATGGTTGGTGCATATGTTGATGGTCTTCCTATTCCCAACTCTTCCAGTTGTTTCACTAAAGATGCCTCCGTAAAACGATAAGGTGCTTTAGTATATCTTTCGGTTGCTGAAATAAAACTATTTTGTAAAACCTCATTTACAGTCAGTTTTGGCAACATGCCTTCCTGCTCTTCATCATCATTATCCTTACCTTCCAAATACACTTTTAAAAACCCTTCAAAAGTGATTACTTCTCCATTGGCAGTAAACACCTTTTGATTTTTGTCATTGTTAATTTTTACATTTGTTCTTTCCAATTGTGCATCACTCATTTGTGATGCAATTGTTCTTTTCCAGATCAAATCATATAATCTTGCCTGATCATTTTCAACATGAACCGTTCGGGTATTCATATTTGTAGGACGAATGGCTTCGTGCGCTTCTTGTGCACCTTTTGATTTAGTTTTAAAATTTCTTGGATTGCTATAATCACTCCCATAGGAAGCCGTAATTTCTTCCTGTGCTGCATTTTTAGCATCATCTGATAAATTTACACTATCAGTTCTCATATATGTGATCAACCCTGCTTCATACAAACGCTGCGCCATGATCATGGTTTTTACCACCGGAAAGTATAATTTTCTTGATGCCTCCTGCTGTAAAGTTGAAGTTGTAAATGGTGGTGCAGGTGTTTTTTTTGCAGGTTTAGTTGTTAGGTCGTCTACTTTAAATTCAGCAGAAATACAGGAATTCAAAAACACTTCCGCTTCATTTTTTGTTTCAAAATTCCTTGGCAATTTAGCCTTGAATCTTTTACCATTGCTATTGATAAACTCAGCTACAACTCTGTAAGAAGCAACTGGTTTAAATTTCTCTATTTCACGTTCTCGTTCTACGATCAGTCTTACAGCAACGGATTGCACTCTACCAGCCGATAATCCACTTTTTACTTTTCTCCAAAGAACCGGTGATAATTCATAACCCACCAATCTATCTAGCACTCTTCTTGCCTGCTGTGCATTTACAAGATTATAATCAATACTTCTTGGGCTTTCAACAGCTTTTAAGATGGCTTTTTTGGTGATCTCATGAAAAACAATTCTTTTTGTTTTATCATCAGTTAATTTTAGTTGTTCATACAAATGCCAGGCAATTGCTTCTCCCTCACGATCCTCATCACTTGCTAACCAAACCGTATCAGCTTTTTTTGCTAAAGATTTTAATTTTTTAACAACTGCTTTTTTATCTGCAGAAACACTGTAATTTGGTTTAAAATCTCCATCTACATTTACCCCCAATTCTTTGGAAGGTAAATCGGCAATATGACCAAAACTAGATTCCACTACAAAATCTTTTCCTAAATATTTCTCTATGGTTTTCGCTTTTGCCGGTGACTCCACAATTACTAAATTCTTCGCCATTCTTCTGTTTTTTTTATGTAATGTTTAAATAAATAAAGGAACACCTATTATATATAAAAACATTTTTTTGAGATTGCAAAAGTATATAGAATTTTTTAAATTTGGATAAATAGTTTAATTTTAAAAGAAAAACCACTCATTTGAGAGTGGTTTTTAAAGATGTTTTAAGATTTTAATCTAAAGAAAATTGACTTAATAAGTTAATTCCATTTTCTGTATATGCATATTGATACAGCACTTCTTCACCAATCATAAGCAAGTGATCATCTAACGGAATGATATCAAAAGTATTTATATCTTTAAAATGATCAACTAATTGTAAATCTTCCACATTGGTCTTATCATAAACTTTTAACCCCGAATTACCATCACATATAAAAAGTAAATTATTCTTTATACCTAAACCATAGGGATTATCCATTGCATATGACTTTTTAAGCTTAGGATTGTATAAATCGGCTATATCAACAATTTGAAGACTACTGTCTAATGCTCCACACGAATTTCCTGCTCTCAATGTTATATAAGCATAATCATTATCAACAACAACAGGATCACAAGCTGTACCGTGTTGAAATTCTGAAATAAATTGAGGTGAAGCAGGTGATTTAATATCATATATAAACATACCACTCATACTTCCTAAAAATAAATGATTGCCCCTATTAAATATAGTTTCTATATCAAATCCAGCAAAAACAGAACTTAACTGTTGTGGGTTTTCTAACTTATCAATATTAAATATATTTATATTATGGCTATCTACAGCATATAAATAATCATCAACAATTTTAAATCTGGCTAAAGACCCTCCTTGTCCAACAGAAACATTTGTCTCTGCAAAAGCAACAATATCAGTAAATCTTGTCTTCAAATTTTCAATTTCTTCTATACTCCTCCTTTCTTGTGTAACTTTCCAACCAATAATAATTTCATCAGAATTTGGAGTTTGATCTTTATAATCAAAAAGTAGATCATCCATAAAAGGCATGACAACATAAGAAGGGAAAACATCTTTTAGCCTGGTAACTTCTTTGATATCATTGATATCTGAAATATCAAAAATAACCAAGTCCATTAAACTATCCACATACAAATAATCACCTTTGATTTCCATATCATTACTTGCTTCAATTTTAATACAAGCTACTTTTTTCGGACTTTTAGGATTTGAGTTATCAATGATATGTATGCCATTTTCAATATCATTTACCAATACTAAATCATTATATACATATATTTTTCCAGATTCAATAATTGGCATTGGTGAGGAAATTCTTACAGAAGATCTTAAAGCCTCTTTAGTCATATACTTTGGTGTAGCTACATTAACCAAAACAAATTCCCCATCGGTCTCATCATTACAAGATTGCAACACAAAAAACAACATTACTATTGCTAAAACTATTTTTGTTTTCATAACTATATCTATTTATAAACTCTTAGTATTGTTAAAGATACTTCATAAATAAAAAAGTTGCGTTAGATTTAAGATGACAATGTGTCATATAATTTAGATTTTGGTTGTATCTTTGCAAACCAAATAAAATATATGGCAAGCGAAAATATTATTGAAGAAAAGAAACAAGGACAGGCATTGATAACGGAACAGAAAGATGATAATTCTAAGCTTTTATTTATTGAATCGTTTGGCTGCCAAATGAATTTAAATGACAGTGAGATCGTTGCTTCTATTTTAGCAGATGAGGGATTTAACACTACTTCACATTTAGAAGATGCAGATCTGGTTTTGGTAAACACCTGTTCTATTCGCGAAAAAGCAGAACAAACCATTAGAAAGAGATTACAAAAATACAATCGTGTAAAAAGAATAAATCCCAATATGAAAATTGGTGTGTTGGGTTGTATGGCCGAACGATTAAAAACCAAATTCTTAGAAGAGGAAAAAATGGTAGATCTTGTTGTAGGTCCGGATGCTTATCGCGATTTACCAAATCTTGTAAGAGAAGTAGAAAGCGGTAAAGATGCCATCAATGTAATATTATCCAAAGAAGAAACATATGGTGATGTTTCTCCAGTAAGGCTAAATACTAATGGCGTTTCTGCATTTATTTCAATTACAAGAGGTTGTGATAATATGTGCACTTTTTGTGTGGTACCATTCACAAGAGGAAGAGAAAGATCTAGAGATCCACAAAGTATTATTAAAGAAGCTCAAGACCTATGGGATAAAGGCTATAAAGAAATAACTTTACTCGGGCAAAATGTAGATTCCTACTTATGGTATGGTGGTGGGTTAAAAAAAGACCTGAAAAATGCCTCAGAAATTGCTCAGGCAACTGCCATTGATTTTGCCCATTTACTTGAAATAGTTGCGATAACTTTGCCAAAAATGAGAATACGATTTGCTACTTCCAATCCACAAGATATGAGAATCAACGTATTACATAGCATGGCAAAACACGATAATATTTGTAAATACATTCACTTACCTGTTCAAACAGGTAGCAGCAGAATGCTAGAGAGAATGAATCGACAGCACACTCGAGAAGAATATATAAAACTCATTGATGAAATTCATGAAATTTTACCCGAATGTGCTATTTCGCAAGATATGATTGCCGGTTTTTGTGGAGAAACAGAACAAGATCACAAAGATACTCTTTCACTTATGGAATATGTAAAATATGACTTTGGGTTTATGTTTGCCTATTCGGAAAGACCCGGAACACCCGCAGCAAAAAGAATGGAAGACGATATACCTATGGAAACAAAGAAAAGAAGATTGTCAGAAATTATTAACTTGCAACAAAAGCATGGATTATACAGAATGAAGCAATTTGTTGGCAAAACTGTAGAAATTCTGATTGAAGGAAATTCAAAAAAATCTGATGAACACTGGATGGGAAGAAATTCTCAAAATGCAGTTGCAGTTTTTCCAAAAGGAAATGAAAAAATTGGCAATCTGGTTATGGTAAAAATTAAAGATTGTACTTCTGCTACTTTAATAGGAACAAGAATTTAATTGAAATCACACTTATATTTCAAACAATTTTAAATTAAAATAATTATTTTGGAACAGCTACAAAACATCAAACAGCGATTTGGAATTATTGGAAACAACAACCAGCTAAATCTAGCTTTGCAAAAGGCAATTAGGGTTTCACCAACAGATATCTCTGTTTTGGTTACCGGTGAAAGTGGTGTAGGTAAAGAAGTTATCCCAAAAATAATTCACGGTTTATCTCACAGAAAGCATGCAAAATACATTGCAGTAAACTGTGGAGCCATACCAGAAGGAACCATTGATAGTGAGCTTTTTGGTCATGAAAAAGGTTCATTTACAGGTGCTACACAAACAAGAAGCGGTTATTTTGAAGTTGCTGATGGGGGAACTATTTTTTTAGATGAAGTTGGTGAACTACCTCTTACTACTCAGGTGAGATTGCTTCGTGTTTTAGAAAATGGTGAATTTTTAAAAGTCGGTTCTTCCCAAGTACAAAAAACCAATGTCAGAATTGTTGCTGCCACCAACATTAACATGATGGATGCCATACATAAAGGTAAGTTCAGAGAAGATCTTTATTACCGTTTGAGTACCGTTGAAATTCATCTCCCACCTTTAAGTGATCGTGAAGAAGATATACACTTGTTGTTTAGGAAATTTGCATCGGATTTTGCTCAAAAATATAAAATGCCAACCATTCGGTTGGATGATAATGCTATAAACACTTTAACTTCTTATCCCTGGAGAGGAAACATCAGACAATTAAAAAATATCACCGAACAAATGTCTGTAATAGAGCAAACCCGAAATATCACAAATGCTATTTTGCTTTCCTACCTGCCGGATTACAGCGCTAATTTACCTGCAGTTATAGCAGAAAGTGGATCAAAAAGTGATTTCACTAATGAACGTGAAATTTTATACAAGGTTTTATTTGATATGCGTAATGATATTACCGATCTGAAAAAATTAACACAGGAATTGATCAAGGATAAAAAAGGGAAACAGCCTGAGCAAGACACACAGTTTCTTATTGATAAAATTTATGGTAAAGATGATGATGATACGAATAACACCTTAGAGATCATGTCAAATCCACAACAAAAAACCTACCAGGAAGAGCCTAAAATAAATACTTATGATGATGCAGAAACCATTGAGGAAACCATTTCTTTGCAGGAAAAGGAATTTGAAATGATCAAACAGGCGCTTGAAAGAAATAAAGGTAAGCGAAAATTAGCTGCCAAAGAGTTGGGTATTTCAGAACGAACACTGTACCGAAAAATAAATCAATATAATTTGTAAATACAAATGTTTATTCGTTTATTCGTTAGCTGTTCTGCGGCGAACAAATTGAGCCAACAATCAATCCGATAATGAAAAAATATTTTTTATTAACTACTTTAATTGCACTATTTTTTACACAAAGTTGTGGAGTTTATTCCTTTACCGGAGGTAGTACAGGTGATGCAAAAACTATTCAAATTGACTATTTTCCGAATAATGCAAGATTAGTTGAACCTGGGTTAAGTCAAAAATTTACTCTGGCTTTACAGGATCTGTTTTTACGACAAACCAACTTAAAACTAACCAATTCAGGAGGTGACCTGCATTTTGACGGTGAAATTACACAATACAGAATAACACCAATTGCTGCTACTGCAGATCAAAGAGCTGCACAAAACAGGTTGACAATTGCTGTAAGAGTAAGATTTTTTAATAGGTTAATAGAAGAAGATAATTTTGAACAAACATTTTCATACTATAGCGACTATGATGGAAATCTACAATTAACAGGTAGTGTTCTGGAAGAAGCTTATAATGAAATTTTTGAAAGATTAACGCAGGATATATTTAATGCTTCCGTTGCGAAGTGGTAAAAGAAAGCATGAACTTAATTGAATTTACAGATTGTATTCAAGCACCAGGTAGAATTACTTTGGATCAAACCAAGAAACTGGAAGGTATATTATTGGAATATCCTTATTTTCAAGCAGCTCATTTTTTATATTTAAATGGATTAAAAAATCAAAATAGTTTTAAGTACAACAATATTTTAAAAAAAACAGCAGCTTACACCACAGATAGAGCCGTATTATTTGATTATATTTCCTCAAAAGAATTTATTTTTATTGATAATGAAGATCCAAAAGATATAAAAATAAAGGATCTTGAAGTTGTTGAAGATAGTCCTCAGAACAAAACAGAGATCAAAGAGATCTCTCCATTAAAATCTGAAGTTAATGAATTACCAATCGGTAAGCCTTTGCAATTTGACGCCAATGAAACATTTTCTTTTAACCAATGGCTTAAAATAACTTCTGCAAAGCCAATTTTAAGAAAGAAAAATCAAAACCCTAAGGATAAATCCCATCAAAAAAATACTGAAAAACCAATGTATTCTGGTAAGAGTAATTTTGATCTCATCGATAAATTTATCTCTTTAAATAAAATTTTAAAACCTTCAATATCAGAATCTAATGATGATATTTCAAGAGAAAGCATTTTGGAAAATGAGAACCTGATGACAGAGACTTTAGCACATGTTTACCTGGAACAAAAAAAGTACCAAAAGGCAATCACAGCTTTTACCGTTTTAAGTTTGAAATATCCAGAAAAAAGTAGTTTCTTTGCAAACCAAATTAAAGCAATAAAAAAAATTCAAAATAAATAGATTATGTCGTACTTTTTATTTTTAGTATTGATTATCATCGTTTCGGTTTTACTGATATTAGTGATTATGGTGCAAAACCCTAAAGGAGGAGGTTTATCTTCTTCATTAGGTGGAGGAGGAAGTTCTTCTAATATTGGAGGTGTTCAAAATACTACTAACTTTTTAGATAAAAGTACCTGGACTCTGGCAGCTGTACTTTTTGCATTGATCTTGTTATCAAATTTTGCTATTCCAAGAAACAATTCCATTGACATGAAATCTGCAACAGAAAAAATCGTAAATGACAGGGAAGCATTTGAAGCTCCTGCAACATTAGATACTGACAAACTGATAAACAGTTCAAAGTAGAATCCAAAATATATTAATATTAAATGCCAACGTAATGACACGTTGGCATTTTTATTTTGTATATGTATGTAATTTGTCAGTTTTTAAAAAATGGCAATATTATTGCACATTGTAATTCGAAATATTAAATAACTAAAAATTTATATAATGAGTAAACTAAGTATTAGACCTCTAGCAGACAGAGTTGTTATTAAGCCTTTAGAAGCAGAAACACAAACAGCATCAGGTATTTACATTCCAGATTCTGCAAAAGAAAAACCACAACAAGGAGAAGTTGTTGCCGTTGGTAAGGGAACTAAAGATGAACCTACTACTGTAAAAATTGGTGATACTGTTCTTTATGGCAAATATGCAGGAACCGAATTAAAATTAGATGGCAGTGACTATTTAATTATGAGAGAAAGTGACATATTCGCTATCCTTTAATTTAACAAACTGATTATTAATCTATTCTAATATTTTAATTAGAATTAAATATAAAATAAAATGGCAAAAGATATAATTTTTGATATTGAATCACGTGATGGTTTAAAACGTGGAGTGGATG
>JAUVCP010000043.1 GCA_030590765.1 Flavobacteriaceae bacterium
TTTAAAAAATACCCTAAATTCATAAAATACCCTTTAAAACTATCATTATAGCAAATTTTAACAGTATAGTTAAGGAATATTTAACTTTATTTGAAGAGTTATTACAAATTTTTTAACAAAATTTTAAAAAAGTAACTCCATATACCTTGTATATTTGTAAAATAAATCATACCTTAGGGTCATGAATCAAAATACCTAAAATTTTGTTTTCATTATGATTAATTTTGAGTTAGTAAATTAAAGCATCCCATTACTGGGATGCTTTTTTAATTTTATCTTTTATCAAGTAAACTATTTACTCCCAACTCTTTACAAATTCCTTAACCAATTTACTAATCTTTTTTTCAGATGATTTTGCTGCCAATTGAACAGCTTCATGTGATACTTCTTCCACATGGCCTTCAATTCCCAGATCTGTAATTACCGAAATACCTAAGCAATGCATGCCCATATGCTTGGCTACAATTACTTCTGGCACTGTACTCATACCAACTGCATCAGCACCCATCAAACTCACCATTTTGTATTCGGCTGGAGTTTCAAAGGTGGGACCCTGGAGGGCTAGGTAAATCCCTTTTTGAACAGGAATACTATTTTGCTTGGCAATGTTTTCCATTACCTCTATCATTTTTAAATTGTAAGGCTCGTGCAGATCTAAAAAACGTGGACCAAATCTATCTTCATTCATTCCCCGTAAAGGATGTTCAGGCATCATATTGATATGATCACTTATGATCATGATATCACCAACTTTAAAACTTGGATTTACACCACCAGAAGCATTAGAAACAATTAAATTTGCAATACCTAAAAATTTCATTACCCTGATAGGAAAAGTGACCTCTTTCATTTTCCAACCTTCATAGTAATGAAATCTGCCTTGCATGGCAACAACATTCTTATTACCTAGTTTACCATAGATCAAAGTTCCTGAATGTCCCTGAACTGTTGAAACCGGAAAATTAGGAATTTCCTTATAAGGAATACTAATTTCAATATCGATCATATTGACCAAACTGCCCAAACCTGTACCAAGAACAATTCCAAAATCCGGTTCTTTGATACCCCTTTTCTTTAAAAATTCAACTGTTTCCTTTATTTTGTTGTACATAATTCACTATTATTTTATTAAAATCTTTTCCATTATTTAAAAATTCAGTTTGAATTGGTAAATAATAAATATTTTTATCATTCTCAGAAAAGTTACGTACATAATCTTTTTCTGTAGTGAGAATAATTTTCTTCTCCTCATCTATATCCTCAAATGTATCACTAATCTTTTTTAAATCCTTAGATGAAAAATTATGATGATCAGGATACTTCATATGAATAAAATCAATTTCATTGGCCTTTATAAATTCAACCAAAGGTTTAGGATTTGCAATTCCTGTCACCAACATAACCTTATACTTTTTCAAATCTAAAATAGTTATCTTTTCTTTACCCCTAACAACTGCTTTATTGTAATTGATTCTGGTAAAAAATACGGTCTGATTCAATTCAGGTTTTAACTTCTTCGAAATTTCAAATTGTTCCTCCTCTGACAACTTAGAAGGGCATTTGGTTACGATAATAATTTGCGCTCTTTTGGATCCCTCTTTTTTTTCGCGCAAGTTTCCTGCAGGCAAAACTATATCATCCACATACAAACTCCCAAATGAAGTAAGCAAAATAACAAATCCAGGTTGCACTTGCCTGTGCTGAAAAGCATCATCAAGTAAGATCACTTCAGGTTTTGGATTCTGTAAGTTTAAATGTTTGATGCCATTGACCCTGTCTGCATCAACAGCTACAATTATATCCTCAAATTTCTTATAAAACTGTAATGGTTCATCTCCAATCAGCTCAGCTGTTGAATTTTTATCAGCAATTTGAAATTCTTTCGTTTTTCTTTTATATCCTCTGCTTAAAACAGCGGTTTTAAAATCATCTTTCAACAATCGTATCAAATATTCTATTTGGGGAGATTTTCCTGTTCCGCCAACATTTAAATTACCTACCACAATTGTAGGTATTGAAAATGAAGTAGTAGACAACAAACCTTTATCAAATGCTTTATTTCGCATACCAACTATTTCTCCATATAACAATGAAAATGGATACAATATTTTACGAATCTTACTCACAAATAAATTTATTTAACACAAAGATTTATACATTTTTAAAATGAAATATAATCTACAATATCCAATCCATAGCCAATCATCCCTACTCTTTTAATAGAATACTCACCATTAGATATCAAACGTATTTTTGTAATATTCAAATCGTGTAAAATTTGAGCACCTATCCCGAAATCCTTTAAGTCCATTTTTCCTACAGGTTCCAGTTTTTCATCATCGGCCTGAGCTTTCTTCAGATTTTTCAATCTATTGATCAAATCATACGACTGATACTCCTGATTGATAAATACGATCGCTCCTTTTCCTTCTTTATTGATCAAGTCAAACATTTTACTTAATTGATCATCTGGATCACTGGTTAATGTTCCAATAATATCATTATTGATCAATGTAGAATTAACTCTAACCATAACCTCTTCTCCTCTTTTCCAGTTTCCTTTTGTTAATGCAACATGCACCTGATTGGTAGTGGTTTGTTTATATGCTCTAAGACAGAATTTTCCAAATCTGGTTTCAATGCTAAAATCTTCCATTTTATCGATCAATGAATCATGACGCATTCTGTACGCTACAAGGTCTTCAATTGAAATTATTTTAAGATCGAATTTCTTTGCCACGTTCATCAACTGTGGCAAACGGGCCATACTACCATCTTCGTTTAAAATTTCAACCAGTAATCCTGCCGGTTTCAAACCTGCCAGTTTTGCTAGATCTATTGCTGCTTCGGTATGACCGGTTCTTCTTAATACTCCCCCTTCTTTTGCTCTTAAAGGAAATATATGACCCGGTCTACCTAAATCACCAGATACCGTTTTATCTAAAGTAAGTGCTTTCACTGTTTTGGCACGATCATGTGCAGAAATACCTGTAGTACACCCATCTCCTATTAAATCAATAGAAACTGTAAACTGTGTATTGTGCAAAACTGTATTTTTACCAACCATTAAATTAAGATCCAGTTCATCACACCTGTTATCCGTAAGCGGAGCACAGATCAAACCTCTTCCATAAGTTGCCATAAAATTGATTATTTCAGGCGTAACCATTTCCGCAGCAGCAATAAAATCACCTTCATTTTCTCTATCAATATCATCTACAACAATGATCAATTTTCCATTTTTCACATCTTCAATAGCTTCTTCAATGGTATCTAGCTGAATTGTTGTTTTATTTATCGTTTCCATTTTTTAACTACGATTTATTATTATCAATTTTAAATATTTTATTAAAGAAATTTGTAATAGGTTGCATAAAAGTATCCACATTAAAAATCCCTTTGTCTTTTGTTGCCCTGATCATTAAAAAAACACCAAATGGCAACAAAACAATAGACGCTAACCAACCTCCAAGAAATGGAGAAATTGTATTTGATTCTGCCATATTTTTTCCAAGAGTGGATATAAAAAAATAAATTACAAAAATAATTATTGCCATGATCATTGGTAAACCAAACCCCCCTTTTCTAATAATTGACCCCAATGGCGAACCAATAAAGAACAGAACCAAACATGCTACAGAAAAAGCCAACCTTTTGTGATACTCAGTATCATAGGCATTTATTATTTTTTGTTTGTTCATTAAAGTTTCTTTAAAACTTGAAATATTATCCAGATTACTGGAAACAAATGTAGTAGCATTATTGATGATCGAGCTCTTATCTTCATCATTAAAATTATTAAGTATATCTGTTTTTAGATTGTATTTTGAAATGGTAGTATCTTTTACAAGTTTATTACCTCTTAATATTTTATACGTTCTAATTGCCCTGTTTTCAACGAATTTATGAAAGGGTTCATCAAGTGAATCTACATAATACTGCAATTGATTCAAACTAAGCATTTCTTTACCCGATTTATACTTTACATCATCCGGATCAAAATTACCGATGCTGGACACATCAATATTTATTTTATACCTATCAAAATGTGCCTTGATAGCGGGTACCTTTTCCCGTTGTTTTCTAGTACTCTTTTTATTTATAATTTCTTCATTATAAAAACCATTTTCTAAAACCAGAGTAAGATATCTGCTTCCTTCTTCTGAAACAATTTCACCTTTCTCAGCAGTGATCACCTTATTATTAACACTATTTGATTTAATTTCATAGATCAAAACATCTTTCAAAAAATTGTTTTCAGGACCATACTTTTCTTTGAATTTAATACTATACCCAGGAATTTCTGTATTAAAAGTTCCGGCAACTAAAGCCAGCCCAGGTTCTTTCATTTTCATATTATAAATCAAATTCTTCGACTTTAATGAAGCATATGGAAATATATAATTCAAAAACAAAAAATTCAAACTACTCAAAACAATCATCAAAATAACCAGCGGTCTAATCAAACGTTGCAATGATATTCCTGCAGATTTTATAGCTGCAAATTCATAATTTTCAGCAAGGTTTCCCAATGCCATAATGGAAGATAATAAAATTGCAATTGGCAAGGCAGTAGGAATCATCATCAAAGCAATGTAGCCTAAAAACTTAAATATGATAACAATATCAATTCCCTTTCCTGCAATTTTATCAAACTGCAACCACAATGCCTGCATGATAAGGACAAAAAGGATTATTAAAAATGTTGCCAAAAAAGGCGTAAGAAAACTCTTAAGTATGTATTTATTTAAGATTTTCATTCAGCTAATTAATGTTTTAAACCTAAATTGAGCGATTCTGGGCAAAAAAGATTGCCAATGCTGTGGTACAAAAAGGAATTCATAAAATTTGAATTCACCTTGTTGGTGATAGAGAATTTTTGAATTTTCTTTTTGTGCTGCATGATTGGTAGTATTTAAAGTTTGGAATCGCTCAATTTAGGTTAAAAGGTTAATCATTTATAAAATAACCCATTTTTTCATATTTACTCTTATCAAAGGTGAATAAATTTGAAGCTAGATCTTTATTTGTTTTGATCTTTTTGGCCGTAAGAATTGTATTGGTTCCATTTTTACCATTTTCAATTACCTGATAAATATTCATGGAACTAAGATCAACTCCAACTAGAACAGAGTTTACTTCTGAATTAGAATCCATAGGAACCAACTTTACAAACTGGATATTTTTACCTTTGATTTTCTTTTTTTCTCCCATATAAAAGGAATAACCACTTTTATAAAAGGAATAGAATTTTGAAGGTGTAACCAAATTCTTATCATCAATATCGGCGTTTGACACATTTACTTCTTCATTCTCAGGTATAATGGTGTACGTCTTATTACCATCAAAAATTTGTGTTGATCCAAAAAGATTAACCTTATATTTTTCTCCTTGTAAAAGTACATCACCACTAAGCTCTTGTCTTACATCTTCTTCTTTATTATCAAGAACATAATCAAAATCAACAAAAATATTTTTGTAAGAACTCATCTTTTGAGATACCTCATCCAATATTTTTTTCGCCTCTCCTCCATTTTGGGAAAAAGAATCTAAAGAGATTAAAACTATAAAAACAGTAAATATTATTCTTTTCATTTTTTTTATTATTAATTCATGTCATTTTGGTTTTCAACAATATACAAAAACCTATTCATTTTTAAACTTCAGACTCACCATCTAAAAATTGTCTTAAAGAAATTATATCTGGCACCAATACCTGCCGTGCCTTGCTCCCCTCAAACGGACCTACAATTCCGGCTGCTTCCAACTGATCAATTATTCTACCCGCCCTGTTATACCCCAGTTTTAATTTTCTCTGCAATAATGATGCCGAGCCTTGTTGAGAGGTGACTATCAGTTGAGCAGCTTCTTCAAACAATTTATCTCTGTCGGCTATATCTATATCAACAGTTGAAGCACCTTCTTCACCCACATACTCAGGAAGTATATATGCGCTTGCATATGCACGTTGTGAGCCTATATAATCAGTTAGTTTTTCAACTTCAGGCGTATCAATAAACGCACATTGCAATCTAACCAAATCACTACTTCCTGTTGAAATAAGCATATCTCCTTTTCCTATCAATTGATCTGCCCCTTGTGCATCTAAAATCGTTCTGGAATCAATTTTCGATGTCACTCTAAATGCTACCCTTGTAGGAAAATTTGCTTTTATGATTCCTGTAATCACATTAACAGACGGGCGTTGTGTTGCAACGATCAAATGAATACCTATTGCACGTGCCAACTGTGCCAGCCTGGCAATTGGAGTTTCTATCTCTTTTCCAGCTGTCATGATTAAATCAGCAAATTCGTCAATTACCAACACAATATAAGGTAAAAAACGATGACCGTTTTCAGGATTTAATTTCCTTGATCTGAATTTAGCATTATACTCTTTGATATTTCTAACAAAAGCATTTTTTAACAGATCATATCTGTTATCCATTTCAATACACATTGAATTCAAAGTGTTGATCACAGCAGTAGTATCTGTAATAATTGCATCTTCCGTATCGGGCAATTTTGCCAGATAATGTCTTTCTATTTTGTTGAATAATGTGAGCTCAACCTTTTTTGGATCAACAAGTACAAATTTAATTTCTGCCGGATGTTTTTTGTATATCAGTGACGCTAGAACAGCATTTAAACCAACCGATTTTCCTTGTCCTGTTGCTCCGGCCATTAACAGGTGAGGCATCTTGGCAAGATCAACTATAAAGGTCTCATTTGAAATGGTTTTACCAAGAGCCAATGGCAAATCCATTTTTGTATTCTGAAATTTTTGTGAAGATAATACCGATTTCATTGATACTACAGAAGGCTTTTTATTTGGCACCTCAATACCTATAGTTCCTTTACCGGGTATTGGAGCAATAATTCTTATCCCAAGAGCCGCCAAAGAAAGCGCTATATCATCCTCTAAATTTTTTATTTTTGAGATCCTCACTCCCGCATTTGGAACAATTTCGTACAAGGTTACCGTTGGACCAATTGTTGCTTTTATACTTGAAATACCAATTTTATAATTATTTAAAGTCTCAACTATTTTATTCTTATTGTTCTCTAATTCCTGTTTATCAATAGTAATATTCTCATTAGTATAATCTTTCAAAAGATCCAATTTAGGAAACTTATAGTTTGCGAGTTCCAGAGTTGGGTCAAATTCACCAAAATCCTTAACCAATGTATTGGAAAGGTTATCAACCATATGCTCCTCATCAACAGGTTTCTCTATCTCAATCTCTAATTCTTCTTCAACAGGTGTAACAATTTCAACTGGTTTAGTACTTATTTCTTCCTTTTCAGAGATAATATCTTCCGTTGTCAATTCATCAATTGGATCAAGATCTAACTCTAATTCTTTATTTGATGTCTCATGAATTGCCTCACTTATATACCCTTCATTGGTCACATCATCAAGCACAGAAGTTTTTTTCTCTTTCCTTTTTGGAACAAAACTTTTTATCCTTTCAGGGGTAATTTTAAACTTTGAAATAATAAACATAAGAAGTGTAAGCGACAGAAGAAGTATTACACCAATTTTACCCATATAAATTTGCATAAACTCATTTACCTCAAAGCCAATTGTACCTGCAAACAAAGTATTACCAGGAATAAAAACAGCAAAGGCTATTGAAAGCCATATCATTGCTAATATACCATTGATCCAGTATTTACTTAATTGCTTAAGCGGAATACTTAAAATGATATAAAGACCGGTGAAAAACAAAAGTATAGGAAAGATAAATGTTGCTATTCCAAATCCTTCATACACTAATAAATTACTCAAATTTGCACCTAGTTTCCCTAATATATTTTTAACATGATTTGACTTATTTATAAACTGAAGTTGACTCTGGTCTGATTTCCAATGTTGCAAAAAGGAATAGAAAGATATAAATAAAAATATAGCACTACTCAAAACAAAAACACCAAAAGCCAAATGCGTTTGCTTGCTTTTAAAAAAAGAAACGATACTGTTATTTTTTTTCTTTTTTCGTCTGGGTTTAGTAGCCGTCCTTGTCTTTTTTGCCATAGGCAACAAAAATACATAAATAATTTGGGTTTCAAATGAAACATTTTCATGTTATTAAAACCTTAAAAATATGAATTTAACTAAATTTTGGTAAGTAAATAATCAGTCCGATGATAACTGCTATTATAGCTGCAAACGTTGCAGCTCCGGCAGATATATCTTTGATAAAACCAATTTTTTTATGATAATCGGGATGAACAAAATCACATAACTTCTCAATTCCGGTATTAAGTGATTCGGCAACTAAAACCATGCCAATAGCAAGTAGTTGAAACATCCATTCATTAGGAGATAAATTCATGAAAAATCCCAGAATTGAAATTAATATTCCGATAGAGAACTGAACCATAATACTATGCTCCGTTGTAATTAACAACCAGGCACCTCTTAAGGCAAATTTCAGACTCTTTAGTCTTCCTATAAGAAAACCATCCTCCGGATTTTTCATGAATTTATTTAAGACTTATTTCAAAGCTTCTAACGCAGCTTCAAAATGATAAAGATCTATTTCAATGCTTCTAACGCAGCTTCGTAATTTGGTTCCTCAACAATTTCAGAAACTTGCTCAGTATAAATTACTTTACCTTTTTCATCTAAAACTACTACACAACGAGACAATAAACCTTTCATAGGTCCATTTTCAATAGTTACCCCATAACTTTTACCAAATTTCCCTTTTCTGAAATCTGATAATGTTATTACATTTTCAATACCTTCAGCACCACAGAAACGGTCTTGTGCAAAAGGTAAATCTTTTGAAACATAAAGTACTACTGTATTTTCTAATCCAGCTGCAGCTTCGTTGAATTTTCTTACTGAGTTTTGACAAACTCCGGTATCAATACTTGGTGTAATATTCAACAATACTTTTTTACCTTTAAAGTCTTTCAATTTTGCTGAAGACAGATCACTTTTTACCAAAGTAAATTTTGGAGCTTTTTTACCTATTTTTGGTAATTTACCACTTGTTTTAACTGGGTTTCCTTTTAGTGTTATTTTTGCCATAATTTTATTTTTATAGATTTCTTAATTTATAATTCAAAGTTACAAAAAATAAGAAACTTCCCAAATTTAGGAAATTTCTTTTGTGTAAAAATTATTTTAATGAGATGCTAAATAATTAGCAACACCTTCGTGGGTATCTTTTAATGCATCTTGACCTTTACTCCAGTTTGCTGGACAAACTTCTCCATTTTCTTCGTTAAATTGTAAAGCATCAACCATTCTTATTGCTTCATCAATATTTCTACCAAGTGGATCGTCATTCACAACCTGATGGCGAACTATTCCGTCTTTATCTATCAAGAACAATCCGCGGTAAGCAACTAACTGTGCATCGGCCTGTAACTGATCATTTTCATCATAATAAAAATCACCATCCAAAACATCATAATTTTTTGAAATGGTTTTATTAGTATCGGCAACTATCGGATAAGTTACACCTTTTATACCTCCTTCATTTTTTCCTACTTGTAACCACCCCCAGTGAGATTGTTCTGTATCTGTTGAACATGCAATTACTGCCGTATTTCTTTTTTCAAACTCTCCAAGTTTTTCCTGAAAAGCATGCAATTCAGTTGGACAAACAAATGTAAAATCCTTTGGATAAAAGAAAAATACAACATGCTTCTTTCCTAAATATTGGTCTAATGAAAATCCTTCTACAAATTTCCCTCCATCAACTACTGCTGTTGCAGAAAATTGTGGTGCTTTTTTACCTACTAATACGCTCATTATTATTTTAATTATTAATTATTAATTGACTATTACAAAAATACAAATAAAAGAAGGATATAATAAGTTAAGATATTCCTAATATTTATACTCTAATAGATTTTTTTTATGCTTACTATAATTCTTTTTTACAAAGGTAAAAATCAGTTCTTTCACAAGAATCATCATTTAATCTATCATTCATTTCTTCTAAATTCTTAGGTGGAGGAATAATAACCTTATCACCTTTTTTCCAGTCTAATGGCATTGCAACTTCATATTTATCAGATGTTTGCAGAGCTTCTAATGCTCTTAAGATCTCATTCATGTTTCTTCCAACATTTAATGGGTAGTACATTACCAACCTGATCTTCTTTGCTGGATCAATAAAAAACACTGCCCTCACCGCAGCTGTTTCACTTTCATTTGGCTGCAACATGCCATATAATTTTGAAACTTTCATATCAATATCAGCAATGATAGGAAAATCAAAATATACTCCTGTCTTTTCTCTTACATTATTTACCCATCCTAAATGCGCATGAATACTATCAATGCTCAAACCTAACAATTCTGTGTTCAATGCTGTAAATTCACCTTTTCTTTCAGCAAATCCAGTCATTTCTGT
>JAUVCP010000120.1 GCA_030590765.1 Flavobacteriaceae bacterium
ATACGAATTTTAAAGTCTTCTAAATATTTTTGTAGAGCTCCTTTTTTATTTTGGGCAAAAGCTTCTTCTTTGGTGTTTCTCAAAGTTCCTAAACCATTCATATTATTCATGATTGGAAAAGCGGCATCTTCAACAGCATCAAAAAGTACTACCTGACGCTCAATATATTGTATGAATTTGAATAATAAACTTACCTTTTCCTGTTCACTTGGATCCTCCAGATATTTAGCAAAAAAAGAGTCAATAATTTCTATTGGAGTCAATCCCTTTTTAAAACCATTTTCACATACATTTTTAAAAAGAGGCAACAATTCCCCGGTATTGCTTATTTGATCAAAGGGTAGTGTAATAAAAATACTATTATAAATTTGATATTTGGATAAGATCTGCTGGTCAAATCTTTTTGATTTAGGCTGTGTGCTCATTTGTTTAAATTCTTCAAATTTGATTAAAAGAGTCTCAAAAATACGCTAAAAATAGAATAGTATGGAAATTAAGATTAGAATAAACGGGTCAAATTAATTTTACATGGATTTGTTCTGTTTTATTTCACCATAAAAAACCACCATCTAAGAAGGTGGTTTTAAGGCGAAATAAAAATCCCAACACAATGTATTGTATTGGGATGTGGTAATTCATTTTTTATAAAACTAGTTGTCTAATCTGAATTAATTATTTTGAAAAATAAATTTACCGTCTGAACTGTCTAATAAGATCTCGCTTTGAGCGGAAATATTTCCTGCTAAAATTTCTTTTGACAGTTCATTTAAAACTTCTCTCTGGATCACCCGCTTGATAGGTCTTGCACCAAACTGAGGATCAAATCCCTTATCGGCAAGCAGATCAATAGCACTTTGCGTTGCAGAGAATGCTACACTCTTGTCTTTTAACATTTTAGCCAACAAATCGATCTGTAATTTAACAATTTGTGTCACTTCTTCTTTATTTAAAGGTGTAAACATGATGATCTCATCAATACGGTTTAAAAATTCAGGTCGAATTTGCTTTCTTAAAAGGTCAACAACTTCATTCTTGGTTTTTTCAATTACCGCATCACGGTTATCCATATCAATATTCTCAAAATTATCCTGAATAATATGTGATCCCATATTAGATGTCATGATGATGATAGAGTTTCTAAAATCGGCAACCCTTCCTTTGTTATCGGTAAGTCTTCCTTCATCTAATACCTGCAACAAAATATTGAAAGTATCAGGATGTGCTTTTTCAATTTCATCCAACAAGATCACAGAATATGGCTTTCTTCTAACCGCCTCGGTTAATTGTCCGCCTTCATCATAACCAATATATCCTGGAGGTGCACCAATCAATCTGCTCACCGCATGACGTTCCTGATATTCGCTCATATCAATACGGGTCATTGCGTTTTCATTATCAAAAAGATAATCAGCCAAAGCTTTTGCCAGCTCTGTTTTACCAACACCGGTAGTTCCAAGGAAAAGGAATGAACCAATAGGCCTTTTACTATCCTGCAAACCTGCTCTTGAACGTCTTACCGCATCTGAAACAGCTTCAATTGCTTCGTCCTGACCAATCACTTTTTTATGTAGTTCTTCTTCTAATTGTAGAAGTTTTACACGATCACTTTGAAACATCTTTTGAACCGGAATACCGGTCCATTTCGCCACAACTTCAGCAATATCATCACTGGTAACCTCTTCTTTTATTAATGAATTTTCCTGATTATCATCCAGTTCTTTTTGATAAACTTCCAGTTGATCTTCTTCATCTTTGATCTTTCCATATCTAATTTCAGCAACCAATCCAAAATTTCCTTCACGCTCGGCACGTTCAGCATCTAACTTATAATTTTCAATTTTTTCTTTTGTGGTTTGTACCTTATCAATGACATCTTTTTCGCTGGTCCATTTTGCATTGATATCATTTCTCTTTTCTTTTAAATTTGCCAGTTCTTCTTTTATAGAAGACATTTTCTTTTTGTCGTTTTCACGTTTAATAGCTTCCAGTTCAATTTCAAGTTGCATGATCTTTCTATCCAAAACATCTAATTCTTCTGGTTTTGAATTGATTTCCATACGTAGTTTAGCAGCAGCCTCATCCATTAGGTCAATAGCTTTATCTGGTAAAAAACGATCAGAAATATAACGTTGAGACAATTCAACAGCTGCAATGATAGCGCTGTCTTTTATTTGTACTTTATGGTGTGTTTCATATTTATCTTTGATACCACGAAGAATAGAAATAGCACTTTCGGTATCGGGTTCATCAACAATTACCTTTTGAAAACGACGCTCTAAAGCTTTGTCTTTTTCAAAATATTTTTGATACTCATCCAATGTTGTGGCACCAATTGCACGCAATTCACCACGAGCCAACGCAGGTTTCAATATATTGGCTGCATCCATAGCTCCTTGTCCGCCACCGGCACCTATCAGTGTATGAATTTCATCAATAAAAAGTACGACATCTCCTTCTGATTCAGTTACTTCTTTTATAACTGATTTTAATCTTTCTTCAAATTCTCCTTTGTATTTAGCTCCTGCAATCAATGCACCCATATCCAAAGAATAAATTACTTTATTTTGCAGGTTTTCAGGAACATCACCTTTTACAATTCTATGTGCCAGTCCTTCAGCAATGGCTGTTTTACCGGTTCCGGGTTCACCAATTAAAATTGGATTATTCTTGGTTCTACGGGAAAGTATCTGTAAAATTCTTCTTATTTCTTCATCACGGCCAATTACAGGATCTAACTTACCATCATTGGCAAGTTGGTTTAAATTTTTAGCGTATTTATTTAAAGAATTATAAGTTTCTTCAGCACTTTGTGAAGTCACTTTACTTCCTTTTCTTAATTCCTGAATAGCACTTTCCAGATCTTTTTCATTGATTCCGTTGTCTTTTAGCAATTGTGCAGTTGCCCCTTTGGAATTTAATATAGCCAGAATCAAATGTTCTAAAGAAACATATTCATCTTTCATCTTCTTGGCAATATTACTTGCGTCGATTAGCATTTTATTAGCTGTTTTTGAAAGCATGAGTTCTCCACCTTCTACTTTTGGAAAACTTTGTATGATATGATCTAATGTTTGTTTGAATAATTCAATATTAACTCCTAATTTATTTAAAATAAACGGAGTAACATTTTCATCTACTTCGAAAATACCTTTTAGAATATGTGCATTCTCAATTTGTTGATGACCAAAGCCCTGTGCAATTTGCTGAGCCTTTTGCACGGCTTCCTGTGATTTTATAGTGAAATTATTAAAATTCATAATTTTGTTTTTTAAAGTTCAAATTATGAATGTCAAAAGCTATTCCATATAGGAAAATCGCTGAATTATTGACAAAATGTCTAGTTTTATAATTTTAAACTGACTTTTTGACTTGTTCCTTGATTTGAATAGGTTTATTACAGTATTTTTTATCTATATAAAAATTTCCTAAAGGAATAACAGATGCGATCAAGATTATTAAAAAATCTTTGTTGCTCCAATTAAATTGAGGTTTAATAAAGAAAGCTAAAAGTACATAACTAATAAACAATAAGCCATGGGGCATTCCAAGTGATTTTACCAATACATCATTTCCTCCAAAATATTTAAGCGGTACTCCAACAAATAAAAGAAGTAAATACGATATACCTTCTAAATAACTTACAATTCTAAATACGTTTAACATATTTGTTTTTTTGGCAAAAATAGTAAATTAGAGATAACACAATATTAAAACAATCTTAAATTTAAAATGGTCATTTGTTATTTCAAATGACCATTTTAGTATATGTTAAGATTAATTATCTCCACTACTCATTCCTATATAAGTACCCATATGAATATTAAAGAAAATATTAATACCTGGATGTATTTTCAATATATGCATTCTAAAACTTTTATGATTGATAGATTTGTAGTATCTGTAGGTAGTTTTAACTTAGATAACTGGTCTGCTGATAAAAGCCAAGAAGCTGTATTGATTTGTCAGGATATAGAATTGGCAAAAGAATTTGAATATTACTTTACTCTTGACAGAATAAATTTAACACCAGTGCTCATTAAAAATGATCAATGATTATGGTCATGGTTCCCATTACAATTCTCACATTTTTCATCATGTCCATGAGAATGCTTTCCGTGTGAAATCGGAGCAAATGCCTCTAAAGTTCCTTTTATTAGTTTTTCAATAGCAATATCAGGGTCTTTCTCTTTGATCACATATGCTGTAACATTTTGATTCGCCAGTCGGTTAACTCCACCCGGTCCAATACTACCCGTAAGCAATATATCTACATCATAAAGAAGATTTTTTGGGTTGGCACTTTTATCCTCATGAAAAGTGTATTTTAATATTTCATTATCATGTAATTTCAATACTTTTTTAAAGACAATTTCATTATTTTTAATGGTATAAATAAGGTAATTCCTGCATTCACCTGCATGTTTGGTTACCGTTTTTTTGTTTTGTGAAGTTACAGCTACTATTGTTTCCATAGGTTTTGTTTACCCAACAAAGTAAGGAATTAAATTACTGGTGATTTGTAATTTTGGTTACTGTTTGAAATTGATTTGAATTATTAGAGAATTTGTTTACAATATTTTAATTGTATTGTTTATTGAATTTCTAATAAACAATTTTCATTTTTCTTTCTAAATCCATTGATGATGCGCTGTACATCTCTATTGTCTTTCTGTTGAACAACTAAAGATTTATAGATTTTCAGACTTGTCATTATATTATTATTGGTAGTATAACCATATCCCTG
Source organism: Flavobacteriaceae bacterium (assembly GCA_030590765.1). GTDB lineage: Bacteria > Bacteroidota > Bacteroidia > Flavobacteriales > Flavobacteriaceae > Lutimonas. Next base: position 4,745 of record JAUVCP010000120.1, read on the forward strand.
ATATACTCCTTTTTCGATCAGTACAAATGCTTTTTCATTAGATTTCCTTCCATTTTCGGTGATGATATAATTTTTATGATCGATACTTAATTCGTTAATAAGTTGGTTTACTCTTTCGTTATAAGCTTCTTTTGGTTCTTTATTTCTGCAAATGCCTTTACATTTTTTGATCTGATAATGAAAACAACTTGTTACATTGCTTTGTAGATGACAATATTTTGGGCAAAGCTCATATTTTTCACACAATTGTTCTAAGACCAAGCGGCATTCTGTAACGTTATAACATTTAATCAAAGGTTTAGGTGTAAACTTTAATCTATTGTATGCCAAATGAATAATTCCAGACCTGTCTTCATAACTAAAGATGCCATAACTTTCATTGGTTCTGCGTTGTGCTCGATTAAATATAGGAAAATGATGTTTGATCTCAGCCGATTCTAATAGTAATGCAACCAGTTCACTTCCTGTAATTTCAAAGGTAATATTTGCTATTTGCTGACTTAAAGCTACTTCTTTATTCTTTTTATCATAAAAATGACTCAATACCCGTTTTTTAATATTGATCGCTTTTCCTATGTAAATAATATCTCCCTTTTCATTTTTAAAATAGTATACTCCGGTTTGTTCCGGTAATAGATCAAATATTTTTTTAGGCAGAAGTGGTGGCAGGGTTGCCTGTCTAGATCTTGTTTTTAAAAAAGAGTCAAATACACTATTATTATCGAGTTTTAGTAGCTTTTCAAATAAAGTTACTGTTGCTTCGGCATCTCCTTTAGCTCTGTGTCTATCATTGATTTTAATTCCCTGTGATGCACATAATTTCCCTAAACTGTAGGAGGGAAGTCCGGGAATTAATTTTCGTGAAAGACGTATAGTGCAAAGTTTTTTCCGTTTAAACGGAAATCCCAGTTCGCTAAATTCTTTATGTATCACATTATAATCAAAGTTTACATTGTGTGCTACAAATACACAATCTTTGGTAAGGAGGATCAGTTTTTTAGCAATTTCATAAAATTTGGGAGCGCTTGTAACCATAGTATTGTCAATACCGGTCAATCGGGTAATAGCGTATGGGATATTGCATTCCGGATTTACCAAAGTATCATATTCTTCCACAACCTCTTTCCCGTTATAGATAAAAACAGCAATTTCGGTAATTTTATTACCCTGAATTCCCATTCCTGTGGTTTCTATGTCTATGATGGCGTATTTCAAAAGAATTATAATTTAGGAGTTATGATTTGGATTCACGATTGTAAATTTTTTGTTCTATTTTGTTATTAAAATAATAGCCTGAATTTGTCGAAATATGCATTATAATTACTTAATTATCTACGTCTTTGCGAAGGAGGGACGACTGTGGCAATCTGTTTTTAAGAGTGAGACTGCCATACTGAATCAAGTTCAGCACAGGCTATTTTACTGAAAAAAGTAAAATTCGCAGTGACGAAAACTAATTAACATATTGATTGTTAGTAGCATATAGTATCAAGATGAAGTTGATAGCAAAATCAAATTTTTTTTCAGTGATAATATTTCCTTTTTTCATAATTTACAATTCACCATTAATAATTTATAACTCTTAATTCATAATTCTCTTCAGTGCTTTTAATTCTACTCCCAGATCATTAAACATATTGATGATACTGCTTAGTTTTAATTCATTTTCATCGTATTCCTGTGTATTGATGCTACAGGTGAATTCCCATAATTCTAAAACCTCATTAGCATATATATAGTACGGATCGTATTTTTTATTATCAGAAACTAGTTTTAATGCCCTTTTTTCTTCTATTTCGTTATAAATCCTTTTGTAAACAATACCATCGTTTAAGGTGATAACAATATAAGTTCTGCCACTTTTTAGATAGCGAATGTCTTCTATAAATTTCGCTACAATATATGAGCCGCTTTTTACCGGTAGCATAGAATCTCCTTTTATAGGAAATGCTCTGTGTTTGCCCGTTGGTAAAAAAGGCAACTTTATTCTGTTCAAATGTTCAATATATTCCGGATCTGAATAGCCCCGTAAATAGCCGGCAGATGCCTCTGTGGGAATGATCTCGATCAAATCTTCATTCT
>JAUVCP010000042.1 GCA_030590765.1 Flavobacteriaceae bacterium
GGATCAAAAGTAATTTCTACTTCTGCATTTCTTACGTCATTTAAACTTTTCACTTTTTCTTCTACTTCAACTGGTAAGGTCTCTGCTACCGGACAATTGGGTGTAGTTAAGGTCATTATGATCTTAACATCTCTATCTTCATTTACAAAAACATCATATATCAATCCCAATTCATAAACATCTACAGGAATTTCAGGATCGAAAATAGTTTTGATCATCTCTACTATTTTAACCCCCAGAATTTCTTTTTCTTTCGTATCCATTACTTCTCTTTAAAATCATTCTAAATAAGGGCAAAGATACTTTAAATAAAATTACAGCAAAATTGAATTAACTGTTTTTTGTTTGAAAAGCAAGTGCGTATAGCTTTAGTTGTTTCACCATAGATACCAATCCGTTTGCTCTTGTGGGTGATAGATGTTCTTTCAATCCAATTTCATCAATAAAAAACGGTTCAGAATCCAGTATATCTTTAGGCGTTTGATTGGAATAAACTCTTAATAATAAAGCGATAATTCCTTTGGTTAGAATCGCATCACTATTGGCAGTAAAAAGCACCTTACTTTCCTTATAGTCTGCTTGTAACCAAACTTTTGACTGACAACCATTGATTAGATTATCATCTGTTTTATTGATAGTCTCAATGATCTCTAGGGATTTACCCATTTCGATGATATATTCGTAGCGTTCCATCCAGCCATCAAACATATCAAACTCATCAATAATTTCTTCTTGTATTTTTTTAATAGTCATTTTTAAAACTTATTTTTGCAAAAATACATAAATAGTCAATACATGGGAAAACTTTTAATCGTAGGACCTGTAGCATTTGATGCTATTGAAACTCCGTTTGGAAAAACAGATAAAATTTTAGGAGGAGCAGCAACCTATATTGGCCTTTCAGCATCACATTTTGGTGTTGAAAGCGGAATTGTTTCTGTTGTGGGAGGTGATTTCCCTGAGGAATATCTTGAAATGCTAAATAAAAAAAACATTGATACCAGTGGTGTTGAAATTATTAAAGATGGTAAAACATTCTTTTGGAGTGGAAAATATCATAATGACCTGAATTTTAGAGATACTTTAATAACAGAATTAAATGTGCTGGCTGATTTCAATCCTATAGTTCCTGACAGTTTTAAAGATTGTGATTTTTTAATGTTAGGTAATTTACATCCTGCTGTTCAAATGTCAGTTATTAAACAAATCCCCAAAAGACCAAAACTGGTTGTTTTGGATACCATGAATTTCTGGATGGATAATACATTAGATGAATTAATGGATGTTATTAAAAAAATTGATGTTATTACAATCAATGATGAAGAAGCCAGACAGTTAAGTGGTGAATATTCATTGGTGAAAGCTGCACAGGTCATTCAAAAAATGGGTCCAAAATATGTAATTATCAAAAAAGGAGAACACGGAGCCTTGTTATTTAATAAAGGAAAAGTGTTTTTTGCTCCGGCTTTACCATTAGAGGAAGTTTTTGATCCTACTGGTGCTGGTGATACTTTTGCAGGTGGATTTATAGGATATCTTGCAAGTACCCACGATATTTCATTTGAAAATATGAAAAGAGCTGTAATCTACGGTTCAAATCTGGCTTCTTTTAGTGTTGAAAAATTTGGTACAAAAAGAATGGAAAACTTAAGTCATCAGGAAATTCAAGATAGATTGCAACAATTTAAAGAATTAACACAATTTGAAATAAAATTAAAATAGTTTACAATGAGTGATGCTATTAAACACGAATGTGGTATTGCTTTAGTAAGATTGCTAAAGCCTTTACAGTTCTATAAAGACAAATATGGAACTTCTTTTTACGGAATAAATAAAATGTATTTATTGATGGAAAAGCAACACAATCGTGGCCAGGATGGAGCTGGATTTGCTAGTGTTAAGTTTGATGTAAAACCTGGTACGCGTTATATAAGCAGAGTAAGGTCAAATGAGCAACAACCCATTCAAGATGTATTTGCTATTATAAATGAACGACTGAATGGCGTGATGGAAAAATATCCTGAAAAGGCAAATGACATAAGTTGGCAAATAGAAAATATGCCTTATGTTGGAAATTTGTTTTTAGGACATGTACGATACGGTACTTTTGGTAAAAACAGTATTGAAAGTGTTCATCCTTTTTTACGCCAGAATAACTGGAAACATAAAAACCTAATCGTTGCTGGTAATTTTAATATGACCAACTCTGGCGAATTATTGCAAGAACTTATTGAAATAGGTCAGCATCCTAAAGAAAGAACGGATACGGTTACGGTAATGGAAAAGATTGGTCATTTTTTAGATGACGAAGTGCTTGATCTTTACTATAAATTCAAACAAAAAGGAATTAGTAAAAAAGATGCCTCTGAGCTTATTGCCAAAGAATTAAATATCCAAAAAATACTAAAAAGATCCTCAAAAAACTGGGATGGAGGCTATGCAATGGCCGGCTTGATAGGTCATGGTGATGCTTTTGTTTTAAGAGATCCTTCCGGTATTCGCCCGGCTTATTATTACCAGGATGACGAAGTAGTTGTAGTGGCCTCCGAACGTCCGGTGATACAAACTGTTTTTGATGTTGATATTGATGATGTAAAAGAAATAGAAAGAGCCCATGCATTAATTATTAAAAAAGACGGTACGGTTACTACTGAACAGGTACTTGAACAATTGCCAAATAAAGCCTGCTCGTTTGAACGAATTTATTTTTCAAGAGGTGGTGATGCTTCTATTTACGAAGAACGTAAAAATTTAGGGAAATTTATATTTCCTAAAGTGTTGGAATATATTGACCATGATTTAAATAACACTGTTTTCTCCTATATTCCGAATACGGCTGAGACTTCCTTTTTTGGATTAACTGAAGCTGCAGAAGATTACCTAAACAAGCATAAATTAGACACAATATTAAAAGGCAACAAAAATATTTCGGCTAAGGATTTGACCGAATTATTATCTGTTAGACCAAGAATTGAAAAAATAGCGATCAAAGATGCTAAATTAAGAACTTTTATTGCAGATGATAATAGTAGAGATGATCTGGTTGCGCATGTTTATGATGTGACTTATGGTGTTGTAAAACCAACAGATAATCTGGTTATTATTGATGATAGTATTGTAAGAGGAACTACCTTGAAAAAGAGTATTATTAAAATTCTGGATAGGTTAAATCCTAAAAAGATCGTTATTGTCTCTTCTGCTCCGCAAATTCGTTATCCGGATTGCTATGGTATAGACATGGCACGATTGGAAGAATTCATCGCTTTTAAAGCTACTTTAGAATTGTTAAAGGACAATGATAAATACCATATGATTGATGAGGTATATCAAAAATGTAAGGACAATATAGATAATCCTGATCCTGAAAATTATGTAAAAGAAATTTATGCACTCTTTACTGCTGAACAAATTTCATTTAAAATTGGAGAGTTATTAAAAACAGAAAGCATCAATGCAAAAGTTGAGATCATTTTCCAATCCATTGATAATTTACACAAAGCCATCCCAGATCATCCCGGTGACTGGTATTTTACCGGTAATTACCCAACCAAAGGTGGAATGAGAGTTGTGAACAAAGCCTTTATGAATTTTTATGAAGGTAAAAAAGAAAGAGCATACTAATTTAAAAAAATAGAATGAATTATATCACAAAAACAATGGGCTACATTGTATTATTTACTTTATTATTGAATTTTACAAATTGTAAAACGCAAAATATTCAACAGGAAGCACCATTTACTATTGTTGAAAAGTCATATTTTAAATGGGCTGGAGGCAAAAAAGGAGACCAAGGAACTACCATTAAATTAGTTGGAAACTTTGAGACAACCAATTTAGGGTTTTCTAATATTTACTTCCAAAACTATAAATATAAAGTTATTCCTGAGTTTAGAGGGAACACTTTTATCCTTGTAGGAAACAGATCCAGTTTGAAAAAAGACATGAATATGTCTGGCAATGCCATTGATGAGTATGGTAACACTCCTCCTGAACTTGATAAAGAAATACCCTTTGATCTGCAAAAAGATGAAGCAGTAATTGAGTATTCTATCAACGGGCAGGTATATTTTCATAAAGTTACAGGTGTTAAACAGTTAGAAACCGTTTATTACCCATAATTTTAAAAAGAGTAGCTTAATCCTACTGATCCTGTATTCCCAATTTCAGCAAAAACACCAATTTTTTCTGTAAAGAAATACCTAATTCCTAAATAAGCATCATAACCTACATCATTTCCTGATAAATAACCCAGACTAATTCCCGGATACATATCCAGTTGTTTGGGAAAATCTAATAATAATCCTAGATGCATCGCAGTTCTGGCAAATAAATAGTAATCATTTTCATCATTGTTAAAATAATAGGCAGCTCCTGCACCTACTGAAAATAAATCACATAAACCAATATCAAAAGATCCTCTTATGCCATTTCCGTGACCGTAAATGTCATAACCTAAGTTAATTTTAGCATCGCCCTTACCATCAAAGGACTGGGCAAAAGAAGAAAATGATAAAACAAATAAAAAGGGGAGTATTTTTAAAAATTTCATAGCAAGAAAATTAAAAATTACACAATATATTAAACGATAATATTGCAGTTTTAGTATTAAAAAAGTTAAAATATTATGCTGTCTTTTTAAAAATATTTACCTTTGCCTTGTTAAATTTTACTGGAAGTAAAAGTCCCCCCTTTTTTTAAGCCAATTGAAATAACTTTAACGATTTTTTAAGGTTTAATGGCACGAATATTGTTTTACTTTGTATTGTATTGTAATAATTTATTTTTGTTTACAACAAATAGAAAATGACAACGTTTAATTATTTATAAAACGTTTAAAAATATTTAAAATAAGGTTTGGTTAGTTGATTTTGGTTGATTTAGTTCAACCAATCGTCGTCCCGAGAGATCGGGACGATTTTTTTTGTGATCAATTGAAGCTTGTCGACCACAATTAAATCAGAAAGGTTGTCAATTAAGGCAACCTTTTTTTATTGTTTTAAAATTTACTTAAAAATCAAATTTAATTCCCTGAGCCAAAGGTAATTCTTCACTATGGTTAAAGGTACTTGTTTGGCGTCTCATGTATACCTTCCATGAATCAGAACCTGACTCTCTTCCGCCTCCTGTATCTTTTTCTCCACCAAATGCTCCACCAATTTCAGCACCTGATGTTCCTACATTTACATTGGCTATACCACAATCAGATCCTACTGCTGAAACAAACTTTTCAGCCTCTCTCATATTTAAAGTAAAAACACATGAAGATAATCCCTGCGGAACATCATTATTAATTTTAATTGCATTTTCAATATCACCTTTGTATTTGATCAAATACACAATTGGTGCAAAAGTTTCTTCCTGTACTATTTTATAATGATTTTCTGCTTCAGCTATACAAGGCATAACAAAATTACCCGATTCAAAACCTTTTCCTTCTATAACTTCTCCACCAAATAAAATTTTACCTCCTTCTTTTTGTACTTCTTCTACAGAATTTCTAAAATTATTTACGGAATGAATATCAATAAGCGGACCTACCAATGATTTTTCATCTATTGGGTTACCAATTTTAGTCGCTACACTTTTATATGCATTTACCATTGAATCTCTCACCTGATTGTAAACACTTTCGTGGATGATAATCCTACGTGTTGATGTACATCGTTGCCCTGCAGTTCCAACCGTTCCAAACACTGTGGAAGCAATTGCCATTTTTATATCTGCATTAGGAGTAATAATCACTGCATTATTACCTCCTAATTCAAGAATCGTCTTTCCTAAACGTTTTCCAACAATACCTCCAACTCTTTGCCCTACGGTTGTAGAACCGGTAACAGACAATAAAGGAATACGTTTGTCAGCTAAAAAATTATCTCCCATTACAGATGATTTTGCAACGATTAGGTTAAATACTCCTTCCGGAACATTATTATCTGCCAATACTTTATTTATAATTCTTTGGGTTGCAACTGCTGTTAATGGAGTTTTAGATGAAGGCTTCCAAATAACACAGTCTCCAGCAATTGCTGCTAAAGCAGAGTTCCATGCCCAAACAGCAACAGGAAAATTAAAAGAAGTTACAATCCCTACTATCCCTAAAGGCTGGTATTGTTCAAACAACCTGTGTTCTCTTCTTTCAGATTGCAAAGAAACTCCGTTGATCAAACGTGACTGTCCAACTGCAAAATCACATATATCGATCATTTCCTGAACTTCTCCTAAACCCTCCTGGAAAATCTTTCCCATTTCGTAACTGACCAAAGCTCCTAATTCATCTTTGTACTCTCTTAACGCCAATCCTATTTGTCTAACAATTTCACCTCTTTCAGGCGCAGGAACAAGTCTCCATTCTTTAAAAGCTTCCTGCGCTTTTTTAACAACCATTTCGTAATCATCAATAGTTGCATTTTTAACTTTAGCAATCTCCTTTCCATCAGCAGGAGATGAAGAAGATGTAACAGCTCCTTTCGTTTCATGCCATTTCTGACCAGTTGAAACTCCTAAGTTTACTTCCTCAATTCCTAATGTTTTTAATACATTATTTATATCAATAGCCATAATTATTATATTTTAATTTTTTATTAAATCATTTAACTCTGTTACAAATTCATGAATTTCTTCCTGTGAAAAGTTTTTTTCTATACAAGCTTCTTCTAAAGTACCCCATATTGGTTCTCCACAAGCAATACATTTAATCCCTTTTTTGGACAGAAAGTTTACAGAAAAAGGAAACTCATCTACCAAATCTTCAATAGTGATCTTTTTATCAATTTTCATTGTTTCAATTTTAATGTGTAGCAAAATTAAGAGTATTTGAAATAGTTCTTTGATTAATATTATACTTTTTCAATAAAAACTGTTTAATATTAAACAAAAAGAGATTAGTGACAAATAGCATAAAAAACAAAAACCGAAAGATCTTTTCGGTTTTTGCCCACATGCAACATATGTAAATAATTAATTAACCAATTAAAAATTAAAATTCAACCCGGAATAAACACCTAAATAATAAGGTTTGAAATTTCCGGAATTATTTGAGTAAGTATTAAATTGATATTTAAACATTGGAGTAACATTAAAATACCAGCTTTTGCTAATTTTATAATCCAAATCAAAACCAACATTACCACTAAAATTAACTGAATTTAAATTATTGGCTCCACCTAGGTCTGTTATTTGGTTTTGTGAGACAAGCGATACTGTATTTTTAGTCAATAAATAGGTACTAAACCCTCCTACAAGATTAAACCCTAGTTTATTACTGTAAAGATTATATTTCATTTCTATTGGCAACTCAAAATACTCAAGAGATTGATTAATATCTCCACTTGTACTCGATTTGCTTACGCTATTCACATCTGATAGATTACCACTACGCCCTTCTACAACCGGTGATAAAACAACTCCGGGTTTAGTTGTATGCGTATTTGATAAAGCATTTTTATCTGTAGAAATAAAAGCATTTACTCCTTTTGTATTATATGCCATTTCAACTTTATTAACTCCAGATTGTAAATTAATTTTTTTTGTTAACTGATAATTAATTTTTACTCCATAAGAAAATGCATCATCCGTCGTTGTTTTGTTATTAGATAAACTTTCGTTGATGGGTGAGCCATTTTGCAGAGAATTATAATAAATAGGAGAAACTGTAGACCCAACTGACCATTTTTTGGAATTAGATGACTCTTTTAATATTTCTTTTTCAGGTTCAATTTGTGTTATTAAATGTTGATCGGTTTTTAAAGCATTAATAAAATCATTCTTATCAATAATGTATTTGTTTTCTATATTTTTGTAAACCGAAGAAATATCAGTTGTTGTTACAATCACATCGTTGTTGGGGTTTTTTACAAAAACAGGACTCTTTTTCTTTTCAATCCTCTTTTTTTTATTTGGATTTACTTGTACTATTCTTGCCTCAGTATTTTCAACACTCCTACTAATTGGAACAACATTATCCGTGTTAAAATTATTATTATTGGTATTTGTTATTCTATTGATAGATGATCTTTCCGCGTTAGAATTGGTATACCATATTCCACCGGTTAGAAAAAGCACTAAAATCATGGCAACACCACTTAACCTTTGCCATAATGAAATGGTTTTTTTATAGTGATTCTCATTTAAAGCAACTTCAATATTTTCCCAAACTTTTTTACCTGGCTCAATTTCCAGATCTTTAAAGTTCTCTTGAAACACTCTATCTATGTTCTTTCTTTCAATCATTTTAAAACAACTTCAAACTTTGTTTTTGTTGACTTGACTCAACTTTTTCCTTTAAGATCAACCTTGCTCTAGACAAGTTTGATTTTGATGTTCCCACAGCAATTCCAAGCATATTTGAAATATCTTTATGAGAATATCCGTCCAATGCATATAAATTAAAAACCATTCTGTACCTATCCGGTAATTCACGAATAATCTTTAACAAATAATCTAAACTAATTTTATCTTCATTAATTTCAACCTCCACTTCCTCAGGAAAATTCTCTTCAACCAAATTAAGAACATTCTTTTTCCTATAAGTTTGTAATGCGGTATTGATCACTATTCTTTTCATCCAGCCCTCAAAAGAGCCTTTGAATTTATATTGTTCCATTTTATTAAAAATGGTGATAAATGCCTCTTGCAAATTATCTTCAGCCTCTTGAGGTGTTTTTGAGTATTTTAAGCACAATGCAAAAAGTTTACCAGCAAAAAGTTGGTAAATTTCTGATTGAGATTTTATATCTCTTTTCTTACTTTTATGTATGAGTTGCTTTAAACTCATTCGCTCAATTAAATAATTAATTTATACTACAGGTACAACTATTTCTAAATAAATCGGATCCCCATCATCATCATCTCCTTGCCAGAATCTGAATATATACGGACTTGTTTGTAATGCTTGTACCCTAATGGTTAACTCTTCATCACTATCTATAATCTCACAATCATTATCTTCAACAACGGTAGAGATCACGGCAATATTTCGTGCATCATAATCATATTCATACAATACGTCATTATAAACATAACACTCCGTTGGACGAATATATTTTACGGAAATATAATAAATTTGTCCATAAACAAACTCGTCTGGAACATCAGCCTCCTCCACAGGTAACAATTCATAATGATAATTTGAACTGTCATCATCTGAACAAGAAACCGTTAAAAGTAGTATAAAAATAACAAAAAATATCTTTTTCATCTTATTATTTTAAAATCAAACAACCAACGCTTGTAACATTTAAGATGCATAATTGCCTCGTGGGTTGCGTATAAATTGGCTACTTTTGCACAAAATATTGGTATGGTTTTTTTAAAAAAATTCGATTTGATAAATGATGAAAATTTTGATCGTCATGCTCTTGAAGTCTTTCGATTTCAGGCAAAGAATAATGATCTTTATAAAAAGTATTTAAATCTGCTACATATTGATATTTCTGCTGTAAAAGAAATAGAAAAAATTCCCTTTTTACCCATTCATTTTTTTAAAACACATAAAATACTTTCAACCAATAACAAAGTTCAGGAAGTTTTTTTAAGCAGTGGAACCACCGGCATGAACCAGAGCAAACATTATATTACTGATATTCACTTGTATGAAAATAGTTATTTAAAAGGCTTTCAATATTTTTATGGCAATATTGAAGATTATATTATTTTGGCACTTTTACCAAATTATTTAGAACGAAAAGGATCTTCTTTAGTTTATATGGTAAATGACCTGATCCAAAAAAGTAATTCTCCCGAAAGTGGATTTTATTTAAATAATTTAGAAAATCTTTCAAATAAATTAACAGATTTAGATATAAAAAATAAGAAGATATTGTTGATCGGCGTTTCCTTTGCGTTATTAGATTTAATTGAATTCAAAAAATTCAACTTAAAAAATACTATTGTTATGGAAACAGGCGGTATGAAAGGTAAACGAAAAGAACTGGTAAAAGAAGAATTACACCAAATGCTTTGTAAAGGATTTGGAGTTAAAAAAATACACTCTGAATATGGTATGACAGAGTTATTGTCACAGGGGTATTCCAAAGGAGATGGTGTTTTTAAAACTCCTCCATGGATGAAAATTCTTATACGTGATACAGAAGATGCTTTAACCATTTTACCTCAAAACAGAACAGGGGGGATTAATGTGATCGATCTAGCAAACATCAATTCCTGTTCATTTATCGCGACACAGGATCTGGGTAAAAATCACTCTGACGATACATTTGAAATATTAGGTAGATTTGATAATTCAGATATCAGAGGCTGTAATTTGATGGTTGTGTAAACTCACAATGAGTGGAGAGTAAAAACAAAAGCACCTATTCAATACAAAAAATTGACTATCTTATAATTACAGCATATTGAAATTATTTCTCCATACTTTTTTTTGTATCAACTTAAGACCGTTGCAAGGTAAAAAGGAGTAATTTATTATGATAAAATCATTTATATAGTTGATTTTCAATCAATAAGGTTGTATATTTGACTATGAAA
>JAUVCP010000051.1 GCA_030590765.1 Flavobacteriaceae bacterium
ATGTGGGCGGTGACTACATCTATACATTTTTAAACACTTTTTCCATCAATATAATTGAACCTGTTTTACAGGTTGTAACAAGTGTTGAAGATACTTCGGGTAATCCAATTACACATAATTCACCAGTACCACTGGGATCAACAGTTTGGTACAACATAAACTTTCAAAATATTGGAACGGATAATGCACAAAGCACTTATATTATAAATACATTACCAATTAATGTAGTTTTAGATGAAAGCAGTATTATTCTTCCTGCAGGAGTAACTTACAATTATAATAACACTACAAGAGAATTACGATTTGATATAGATAATTCAATGGTTGAGAAAAAATCAGTTTCCAGTTCTTATGATATTCGTTATCAGGTAACAGCATCTAATGATTGTTTTGATTATACAGATGCCTGTACCAATTTACTGGAAAACAGTATTACTTCTTATTATGATGGAGAAACTTCTGGTGACAATATTTCTGGACAGCCCGGTTTAAACGGAATCAATGGTTGTGGTCTTGGTAGTGTTGGTTCTATGAATCTTTTTGTTGATACCAGTTCATGTTCTTTTGACAGTGAATTATTCTTTTGTAATAATACTTTAACTTTTGAAGGAGATGACGGTTATGATACTTATATCTGGACAGATGAAGCAGGAGATGTAATTAGCAATACCAAAGAAGTAACAGTTACAGGTGCAGGTGTTTACGTAGCAACACAAACAAGAACAGGTTGTACCAAAACAATTAGAACTGTTACTGTAAACGGACTGGATGTTACAGTTACACCAAGTGATGTTTTATGTAAAGATGCTGTAAACGGACAAGTCCAGATTACTGTTAATGAAACTTCCAATTCCTTTAGTTATGAACTTTATAAAGGAGGTAGTTTAATAGAATCCAAAAATAATATAACTTCCAATACACATACATTCACAAATTTAGATATTGGTACATATAAAGTAAAATCAATCAATGCAGATGGTTGTTTTGACGAATCTACTTTTTCTATTGCACAGCCAACCTTATTACAAGCATCATCAGTTAAATTATACAATGTTACTACTTGTAATGGAGCTATTTTAAATGGTAGTGTTCAGGCATCTGCTTCTGGAGGTATTGCTCCTTATGAATTTAGTATTGATGGAGGAAATACTTATCAAATAGAAGATACTTTCTCGGTTGCAACCGAAAAAACCTATGAAATTTTAGTTAAAGATGCTAATGGTTGTATTACACCAACAAATATAGTTGTAGGTTTTGACCCTGAAATAATTTACGAAATCACCAAAGAAGATGTTATTTGTGTAGGTGAATCTGACGGTAGAATTAGTGTTAATTTAACCAATGATCAAGGGTATAAAGTTACCTATAGTATGGATGGTACAAATTATCAAACAAGTCCTAATTTTAATGGATTAGCCAAAGGAACCTATGAATTATGGGTAAAAAAGGATAATGGTTTTAATATATGTGAAACAGTGAATACCATTGAAATTGATCAGTTAGTATATTTACAGCTGACAGCAGATACAGATTTTACATGTGAAGGAGCTAGTAATATCATCATCGCTCAGGTAGATCCAATCTATCAAAATGATGTTACTTTTTATCTGGACGGAGCAAATGGTAATGACTCTGGTATTTTTGAACAGGTTAGCAAGGGAAACCATATTGTTACAGTAAAACACAATGAATATGGATGTAGTGATACTCCTGTTGAAGTATCTATACAGGAATATATTCCAATTTCATTTCAAGTTGATAATACCTATATCAATGAATATACGATCAATGCAACAGGTGGTGAGCCGGGATATGAATACAGTATGAATTCTATTGATGATTTTGGCTCAGATAATGTATTCCAGATCAGAAAAACAGGTGATTACACTTTTTATGTAAAAGATCAAAGAGGGTGTATTGAAGAAACTACCATGTTTATTGAATTCTTAGATATTGAAATTCCAGATTTTTTCACTCCTGAGGGAGATGGAATAAACGATACCTGGTATCCTATTAATATTGAGCCCTATCCAAATATCACAATAAAAATATTTGATAGATATCAAAGGCTAATAGGCATTTACAAAGGACTACACCATTCTTGGGATGGAAATTACAAGGGAAAACCCTTACCAAGTGGAGATTACTGGTACTTCATTACACTTAATGAAGGAATGGATAATCGTGAGTATAAAGGAAATTTCAGTTTAGTTAGATAATAATAAGGATAACAATGAAAAAATTATTTATTATAGCAATATTATTGATAGCTGGAATAAAAAGCTATTCACAAGAGTTTAAACTGACACCATATACACAGTATTTAGTGGAGAATCCATTTATAATTTCTCCCGCTTATGCCGGGGAAGGAGCAATGAACAGATTGCGATTTAGTGGTGTTTTTCAATGGGTTGGTTTAAAAGATGCACCAAATACACAATCACTATCTTACGATACACATATATTTGAAAACTCGGGAGCAGGAGGTGTTTTATACAGAGATAAAAATGGTAACACCTCGCAAATAGGAGGTCAGTTAACCTTTGCTCACCATTTAACGATCAATGAATCGAACGGACAGTATATATCATTCGGATTGTCATATAAATTTACTCAATTTAAGATTGATGTATCGGGTTTTGAATCAATAGGAGATTATGATCCTAATGACGATCCAAATATTGGGGCAGATATATCTTCCTTTAATTCAAATTTTGATGCAGCTTTTCTGTATCGCTTAGGAAGATTTTATTTGACATTGAATGCGGCTAACATATTAAATAAAAGTGTAAAGGTATTTGATGAATCAGAACCTAAGAAATTACGTAACTATTACGTTTATACCGGTTATGTTTTTGATATCCAAGATGGAGAATACGAGATAGAACCATCTGTATATTTCAAATTATTTGAAAGTGACAAAAGGTCAATAACCGACATTAATGTAAAAGCAAAAAAAATAACCGATGATGGATATTACTGGGCTGGATTTAGTACACGGTTTATAAATGATCAAAGCTTTGATCCAACAGCCATTGTGCCAATGTTGGGGTTAAAAAAGCAGGATTTTTATGTAGGCTATGCATTTCAATACAATATTAATGAGGCTGCGGAGCTAAATCATGCAGGAACACATTTAATTACTTTAGGATATGATTTTGAGACTTCAAAAGCTACAAGATGGTAATTGAAAAAAACATAAACGTTATGAAAAAAATTAAAATGGTACTATATTTGCTTTTAATGGTTATATTGACTTTTTCAACATTTGGGTAAATTCAATTAAAATAAATTAACAACGTAAATAATTAAAAATGAAAAAATTATATATTTTAATAACAGTACTTTTTTTGGCAGGTTTTGGTATGCAGGATATGCATGCACAAACAAAACAAGAAAAAGTGTACAAAACTACAAAGGCAAAAACTCCAGCAGCAGTAAAAAAATCATTAAAAGATTATGCTGATTATAATATTTCAAATGATGTGACGTTTACTAAGAAGGGGAGTGAAAATATCTATAAATTTAAAGTTCAAAAAGGTAACTGGTCTCACTTTTTATTGATCAACGAAAAAGGAAAAATAGTTGGAATAGAAACCGGTGAGCACAGTAATTAAAGGTCTCTGACGAAAATTTTCATAAAATTTTCAGATTTGTTTGTATGCCTTATTAGTGAGAACTAATAAGGCTTTTTTTATTAGTGAAACTCAATTTGTAGAGATATTTAATGAATTCAAAATTATAAGTTGAACTAATGATGAAATAAAAAATCAATTAGATCTTCAATTTCTTTTTTACTTCCTTTAGCTCAAAGCTTTCACCCAGATAAACTTTTCTAACCATTTCATCATCGGCAAGTTCTTTTGGAGTTCCTTCTTTTAAAATTCCACCTTCAAACATTAAATAAGTTTTATCGGTAATAGCCAAAGTAGCATGTACATCATGATCGGTAATTAATATACCAATATTTCTGTCTTTTAAGTGGGCAACGATATTTTGAATATCTTCTACAGCTATAGGATCTACTCCTGCAAATGGCTCATCTAAAAGAATGAATTTAGGGTCAGAAGCCAGGGCTCTGGCTATTTCAGTTCTTCGGCGCTCACCACCTGACAAAAGATCACCGCGATTTTTTCGAACATGTCCTAAACCAAATTCTTCAATTAAAGATTCCAGTTTTTCTTTTTGTTCTTTTTTTGAATGATCTGTAAATTGTAAAATGGACATGATATTATCTTCAACAGAAAGCTTTCTGAACACAGATGCCTCTTGTGCAAGATATCCTATACCTTTTTGAGCCCGTTTGTACATAGAATCATGTGTAATATTTTCATCATTCAAAAAGATTTCTCCTTCATTTGGTTTGATCATCCCAACGATCATATAAAAAGAAGTGGTTTTTCCTGCCCCATTCGGACCTAAAAGTCCGATGATCTCACCTTGTTCCACCTGCAATGAAATGCTTTTAACAACTTTTCTACTGCCGTACATTTTCATTATATTCTCTGCTCTTAAAATCATATTTATTGATGTTTAATAATTTTCATACTTATCATATAAATCTTTTTGATATGCAATTATAAGTATTTACGATATATCTAAATTTTCTTTTTTTAATCTTGAATATTACTTCTTTTCTTTTTTGTGGTACTTGGTTTATTAGTTTTTTTAAACTCTTTTTCTTTTTTCTTTTTCTCGTTTTTAATGATTCGAGCAGATATTCTGATACTAACTTCGTATAAAGTTACCATTGGTATTGCAACAATGATCTGACTTATAATATCTGGGGGCGTAATTATTGCAGCTAATATCAATACCATAACCAGTGCATATTTTCGATATTCCTTTAAAAATTCAGGAGTTACCAATCCCATTTTGGTTAAGAAATAAATCACAATAGGTAATTCAAAAATAAAACCTGACGACAAACAAGAGGCTTTTAATAAGCCAGTATAGGAACTTAAATCAAAATTATTTCTTACTTCATCAGCTACACGGTAACTACCTAAGAAATTAATAGATAAAGGTGTTATTACATAATATCCAAATAAAATTCCAACAAAGAATAAGAAGGAAGTAATAGTGATAAAACTTTTTGCATTTTTCTTTTCAGCATCAAATAAAGCAGGTTTGATAAATTTCCATATTTCCCATACAATAAAGGGGAAAGCCATTATAAATCCGAAAACAATAGAAGTCCATATATGGGCAGAAAACTGACCTGCCATAGTTCTACTTTGTACAATAAAGGGGATCTCATCAATACATAGTCCATTGGTTCCAAAACTTTGTGAAACAGAACACAAAAAGCGATAGGTTACAAAGGAAGGATCTTTTGGTGCCAGTAAAATGGAATTAAAAATAAAATCTTTCATGATGAAAGCAATAATTCCTCCTGCAAATACAGCTAATGCCGATCTTACCAAGGTCCACCTTAAAACTTCAAGATGGTTCAAAAACGACATTTCATTCTTTGGTTTATTCATATTTTATTATCTTTTTTTAAAAGATTTCTATTTGATTTATAACTCTATTTTTAAAGCTTAAATGATTCCTTCTTTGATCAGATCATGAAAATGAACTACACCAATATACTTATCATCTTTAGTAACCAGAATTTGTGTAATATCATTTTTCTTCATAATATCTAAAGCATTAATTGCCATTGTTTCACCATCAATAATAATAGGATTTTCACCCATAATATCCTTAGCTATTAATTGATGGATATCATCATTTTTTTCTAACATCCTTCTAATATCTCCATCTGTGATAATTCCAATGATCTTGTTATCCTTTTCAATTACTGCAGTAACTCCCAAACGGTTTTTAGAAATTTCAATGATCACATTTTTTACCGGTGTGTCAATTTGCACTAAAGGAACCTCATTTGTTTCAGCTAATTCATTTACCCTTAAATATAATTTTTTACCCAATGCTCCTCCTGGATGATATTTTGCGAAATCCTTACTTGAGAAATCATTCAAATCTAACAAACAAATGGCTAATGCATCTCCAATAACCAATTGGGCAGTAGTGCTACTGGTAGGAGCCAGATTATTTGGACAAGCCTCTTTTTCAACATAAGAATTTAACACAAAATCGGCATTTAACCCTAAAAAAGAATCTTTACTACCTGTAATTGCAGCAATCTTATTTCCATAATTCTTAATAAGAGGAACAAGTACCTTTATTTCAGGTGTGTTTCCACTTTTTGAAATGCAAATAACAAAATCATCTTTTTGAATATTACCAAGATCACCATGAATGGCATCAGCAGCATGCATAAATATAGCGGGAGTACCTGTTGAATTTAGTGTTGCAACTATTTTCTTAGCAATATTAGCACTTTTTCCAATTCCGGTAAGGATAACTCTTCCATTTGAATTTAGAATAGCCTTAACCGCATTTTCGAAATCACTATCTAATAAATTTACTAAATTACGAATAGCAGTAGCCTCAGTTAAAATGGTGCTTTTAGCAGTTTCTAATATGTTTTTATCTTGATTCAAAATAATTAGTTTAATAAATTCAAAATATTACATTATATTTATAGAACAATTACAACTTTTTGCAAAAAGCTAAAAAAGGCTGTAATAAATATTATAGAAATAATATAATTTCTGCAAAAATATTTAAAATTAGATAAATAAGAGGATGAAAGTGACAAAAATTGACTTTCAATCAGAATTAAAAAAACATTTTGGTTTTAGTAAGTTTAAAGGACTTCAAAAAGAAGCTATTGAAAGTCTGGTAGAAAGAAAGAATACATTTGTTGTTATGCCAACAGGCGGGGGTAAATCTTTAATTTATCAGCTGCCTGCACTCGTTTTGGATGGAACAGCAATTGTTGTTTCACCATTGATTGCATTGATGAAAAACCAAGTTGATGCCTTGAGGGGAATTTCAACAGAACATGGTATTGCACATGTATTAAATTCTTCATTAAATAAAGGTGAAGTAGCACAAGTTAAAACTGACATTGAAAATGGAATTACAAAATTATTATATGTAGCTCCTGAATCCTTGACAAAGCAGGAGTATATTGAATTTTTACAAAAGCAAAAAATTTCATTTGTAGCTATTGATGAGGCACATTGCATATCAGAATGGGGACATGATTTTAGACCAGAATACAGGAATTTAAAAAATATTATTTTTAAAATAGGTGATTTACCAATTATTGGTTTAACAGCTACTGCTACAGAAAAAGTGCAAGAAGATATTTTAAAGAATTTAGGCATGTCAGATGCCAATTCATTTAAAGAATCATTTAACAGACCAAATTTGTTTTATGAAGTAAGACCTAAAACAGCAAATGTTGAAAAAGATATCATTCGGTTTGTTCGCAATTATGAAGGAAAATCAGGCATTATTTATTGTTTAAGTAGAAAAAAAGTAGAAGAAATTGCTCAGGTTTTACAGGTAAACGGTATCAAGGCTGTTCCTTATCATGCAGGTTTAGATGCAAAAACAAGAGCAAGACATCAGGATATGTTCCTAATGGAGGATATTGATGTTGTAGTAGCTACCATCGCATTCGGAATGGGAATTGACAAACCCGATGTTCGCTTTGTAATTCACCATGATATTCCTAAAAGTTTAGAAAGTTATTATCAGGAAACCGGTAGAGCAGGAAGAGACGGAGGAGAAGGTTATTGTCTGGCTTTTTATGCCTATAAAGATATTGAAAAACTAGAAAAATTCTTATCAAATAAGCCTATTGCAGAGCAGGAAATAGGAAATGCATTGTTGCAGGAAGTTGTCGCTTATGCGGAAACATCTATTTCCCGCCGTAAATTTTTATTGCACTATTTTGGTGAAGAATTTGACGAAGTAAATGGAGATGGTGCCGATAATGATGATAATGTTAGAAATCCAAAAACCAAAATAGAGGCAAAAGACAATGTTCATAAGCTTTTACAAGTTGTTGAAAGCACAAAAGAAGAATACAGATCAAAAGAAATCATCAATACTTTAATTGGTAAAGAAAATGCCTTATTGATTTCACACAAAACTCATAAACAAGATTATTTTGGAATAGGAAAAGACAAAGATGACAAATACTGGATGGCCTTGATACGTCAGGTTTTTGTTTCAAATTTATTATTTAAGGAAATTGAGCAATATGGTGTTTTAAAATTAGGTCCGGAAGGATTAGATTTTATTAATCATCCAAAGTCATTTATGATGACAGAAGATCATATTTATGCTGAAGGTGATGATTCAAATATTGTAACAAATGCGAAAGGATCAGGTGGAATTACTGATGAAACGTTAATGAAGATGCTAAAAGATCTTCGCAAAAGTGTTGGAAAAAAATTAGGAGTCCCACCTTTTGTTGTTTTTCAGGATCCTTCTCTTGAAGATATGACATTGAAGTATCCTGTTGATATTAAAGAGCTTGGAAATGTACATGGCGTTGGGGATGGAAAGGCAAGAAAATATGGAAAGCCCTTTGTAGAAATGATAGCCAAGTATGTTGAGGAAAATGATATTGTTCGTCCTGATGATCTCATTGTGAAAAGTACAGGAATAAATTCAAGTTTAAAGCTTTATATTATTCAAAATACTGATAAAAAATTACCATTGATTGATATAGCCAAATCTAAGGGGTTGGAGATGGAGGAATTGATCAAAGAAATGGAAAGAATTGTTTTTTCAGGTACAAAGATCCATATTAAATACTGTATTGATAATGTTTTGGATGAAGACCAGCAGGAAGAAATTCACGATTACTTTATGGAAGCCGAAAACGATAAAATACAATTGGCTTTAGATGAGTTTGATGGTGAATATGATGAGGAGGAACTGCGTATGATGCGCATTCAGTTTATTAGTGAAGTTGCTAATTAGTGTTTGTATAACTTACCTTAAATTTATGTTTTCTATTTATTTGGATACAAAAAGTATCTGATAGAACTCTACAAATTATTTTTTATACCAAATAGGAACTTAAAAAAGCAATACTAAATCCAATAATAATTGCTATAAACTTTTGCAGGTTAAATTTATGATTTTCAGAACTTTCAAATAAAATTGCTGTTGAAATATGTAAGAATATCCCAATAACCAAGGCATTGATTTCTGTTTGAAATTGTTGCAATACGATCATATCCTGGGCAATCAAACTACCCAAAGGAGTCATCAGTGCAAACAGACTTAAAAACAAAGCAACTTTTGGTAAGGAAAGGTTTGAATTTTTAAAAAATACGGCCAAAATAATTGCAATAGGAACTTTATGAATAATGATAGCCCAAAGCATACCTTCATTTTTTTCAATTCCTAATGGAACACCTTCTAAAAAGGCATGTAAGCTTAAACTTACAAATAAAAGCCATGGAACATGATTTCCCAGATCATGCGCATGAATATGACCGTGTTCGGCCCCTTTAGATAAATATTCAAGTACAGTTTGAACAACAATTCCTAATAAAATAAATAGTCCAATATTTTTTTGCTGTGATTCAAATACTTCGGGTAATAAGTGTAATACCGTAATAGAAAGTAAATAGGCACCACTAAAAGATAAAAATAATTGAATTACATTTTTTTTTGGAGCTATGAATTTTTCAAAGTAAAACAAAATAACAAATGATAATATGAGAGCTATATACATCATTCTAAAATTAGAATTAATCTGTTCGAATTATCTTTATCATAAGGTTCAAGATCATAATTTCCAAAAATATGATTCACTTTTAATCCAGCTGATTTTGCAAAATACTTCATTATAACCAAGTCTAGGCAATGTAATTTTTCAGTAAAATGATACTTCTTTTGATCAGCTTCAAAATAAATATGCTTTATTAAAAAATCATTTTTTACATATTTGTTAATTCGGAATGTAATTCCATTTTTAATTAATTCTTGCT
>JAUVCP010000136.1 GCA_030590765.1 Flavobacteriaceae bacterium
GATCAAAACAGTTTTATATATAACTGATCCTGAAATCATAATACTTGGTGGAATAATTTCAAAAGCCTTTCCTTTTTTTGAAAAAACAATGCGAACCGATTAAAAACATTCATTTATAAACACAGTTTAAAAAAATTAAAAATAACCCCTTCTCAACAACCTGAAACCGCTATCTTTGGAGCTGTTGCACTTTTCTTTGATGCACGAAATTTTACTTTAGAAAAATAACTATTTTTTTTAACTACAATAACTTTTAAACCATGAATATCAACCTAATAAAACATGCTGCAGCCGGTCAATTTGAAGATACTCGATTTGAAAAAATTCACAATGTAGTTTTTAATGATTCCGAGAAGGCCTCAATAATTGTAGCCCATGAAATTGCAAACCTGATAAAAGAAAAAGCAGCGCAAAAGAAGAATTGTATTCTCGGTTTGGCAACAGGGTCTTCTCCAATTGATGTTTATGAAGAATTAGTAAGAATGCACAAAGAAGAAGGTTTAAGTTTTAAAGATGTGATCACTTTTAACCTGGATGAATACTACCCGATGGAAAAAGAAAATACCCAAAGTTATTGGTATTTTATGCACGAACATCTGTTTAATCATATTGACATACTGCCTGAAAATATCAATATTCCAAGTGGAACCGTAGCAACAGATAAAGTGAAGCAATTTTGTATTGATTATGATCTGCGGATCAAAGATGCTGGTGGTCTCGATTTTCAATTGTTAGGTATAGGTAGAACCGGGCATATTGGATTTAACGAACCGGGCTCTCATTACAATTCGGGAACACGAAATATCACTCTCGACCATATAACTCGAGTAGATGCTGCTCCTTCTTTTTTAGGAATTGATAATGTTCCAAGAGTTGCGATCACCATGGGAATAAGCACTATACGAAAAGCAAAACGTATTGTTTTGTTGGCATGGGGTCTTAACAAAGCCGCAGTTGTTAAAAAAGCTATTGAAGAAGAGATAACTTCTGAAATTCCATCATCTTATCTGCAAAATCATGACAACTGTACTTTTGTTTTAGATGAAGGTGCATCTCAGGAACTGATTAGAGTTAAAACACCATGGCTGGTTAAACCTTGTAATTGGAACGAAGAGCTTACTCTAAAAGCAGCTGTTTGGTTAAGTGATCTTAAACAAAAATCAATATTAAAACTTACTGATACTGATTATAATAATAATGGTATGTCAAATTTATTGGTGGAACATAATTCAGCTTATAATTTAAATATCATACTTTTTAACAAACTTCAACACACAATTACCGGATGGCCGGGTGGAAAACCAAACGCAGACGATACGAATCGACCGGAAAGAAAAGATCCTGCAAGAAAAAGGGTAATTGTTTTTAGTCCGCATCCAGGCGATGACGTCATTTCTATGGGAGGAACCATTGACCGTTTGGTAGAACAGGGACATGAAGTTCATATTGCATACCAAACCTCGGGAAATATAGCCGTATCAGATGAAGAAGCAATGAAATTTGCCGAAGTTACTCTTGATCTAAATGAAGGGAATTCGGTTGCCTTAAATCTTGTTAAAAACCTTAACGGCAAAAAAGAATACGAAATTGATACTCTGGAAGTAAGAAAACTAAAAAGTGTAATTCGTCGAAAAGAATCAATAGCAGCGACCAGATACTTAGGGATTCCTGATGAAAATATCCATTTTTTAGATCTGCCATTTTATGAAACAGGTACGCCTACAAAAAACAAATTAAGTGATGCTGATCTTAAAATAATGAAATCTTTAATTTCAGAGATCCAGCCTCATCAGATCTATGCCTCTGAAGATCTGGCAAGTCCACATAGTACACATAAAGTTTGTTTAAATTCACTATTTTCAAGTTTAGAATTGTTAAAAGCAGAGAGTTTCATGAATGATTGCAGGGTATGGTTATATCGTGGCGCATGGTATGAATGGAATATCCATGATATTAAAATGACCGTTCCAATGAGTCCGGATCAGGTTTTAAAGAAAAGACAAGCTATTTTTTACCATCAATCACAAAAAGACGGAGCTTTATTTCAAGGAGATGATTCACGAGAATTCTGGATGCGAGCTGAGGACAGAAACAGAGAAACTGCTGAAAAATACAATGCTTTAGGCCTTGCAGACTATGCTGCATTAGAAGCTTTTAGAAGGTATTATTTTTAAATTTACGCTTTAATTGGCACAGAAATTCTGGTAGTGTCCCAGGCTAATGTCATTTTGATATATTTTTTCTTATCCTTGAATCCTATAGAAAAGGCTTCAACGGATTCAGCACGACTAACCTTGACCTTAACTCTAGCTACATCATACTTTGGTTCATACTCTTTTGTACCCCATACATCAAGATTGGAGTTTAATATAAGCGTCCATTCATTTTTATCAGGTATTGCATAAAGCACATAAGTGCCTGCGTTTACTTTTTGATCACCAAATATAACATCTGTGTAAAATCTTATTTCAGTAGCTTCATTTGCCCCTACTCCCCATATCTTGTGGTAAGGAACTAGATCTCCAAAAACATCTCTTCCTTTTTTTTGTGGCCTACCATATAAAACCTTGATGGTTGGTGGCGATATTTTGTTTATCCTGAAATAAACAATGTCATGCGGACTTTGATCCAAATTCGGAAAATCCTGAGCACTAATTGTACTATTTATAAAAAATACAAAAGAAATTGCGATAAATATTTTGATGTTTCTTTTTTTCATAGCAAATGAAAATTAATATTATTGAACACTATTGATAACGAAATTAGCTTGTTCTTTTTAGATCTTTGCTAATATCTCTGACTGTGTATCAAGTGGAATATTGATACGGGTAGAATCCCATGCCAGTACCATATAACAGTTTTTAAAGTTTTGTTTAAAAGCAATAGAGAAAACATCTAATTCCTCCGCTTTCCTTGCCGGAATTTTTATTCGAACTACATCTTTTGATTGATCATAAAAGGATGCTCCCCAGGTATCAAGATTGCTGTTTAATATAATTGTCCATTCCTTTTCTCCCGGAATAGTATGCATTACATATGTACCTGCTTTTACAATTTTATTACCAAACATCATATCTTTATAGAACTTCACTTCAGTTGCCTCATTAGCTCCTGTCCTCCATATTTCTCCATACGGAACCTGACTACCAAAGATATTTTCTTCACTTTTATGTGGTCTACTATAAATAACTTTAACCAATGGTTTGGAAACTTTATTTTTACGCCAGTAGGCTATATCGGTTGGATTCTTATCGATATTGTCAAACCTTTGCGAAAACAAGTCGTTTTGCAAAAATAAGGTACAGACAACAACAACAGTAAAATAAACTTTTTTCATAGCACAAATTTATTTAATTGATAATTGAGAATCTATAACGAATGTTTTTTTGATTTATTTCATCTCACCATAAAAAGACCAGATATTTAATTTCAGGGGAAACGAGAGCAACGTATATTTTTAGTTTATCCTGTTTTATGATTTTAAAACACTATTTTTGCATTACTTACAAAGGTTTTACATACATGAATGATACAATTAAATTTTGATTTATGGCAAATTAATTGTATCATTCTTATCAATGAAAAACTATTTAAATTGAAAAGAAGATGAAAATTTTAATCGTAGAAGATGAAATAGAATTACTAAACACTACCTGTAAATATTTAAAAAAGGAAGAGTTTGTTTGTGAAAAAGCTTCAACCTATTTTGATGCCGAGGATAAACTGATTAGCTATGATTATGATATTGTAATTTTAGATATTAACTTACCTGATGGCAATGGTTTAGATCTTTTAAAATTTATTAAAAAAACAAAAGCTGAAACTGGAGTACTCATAGTTTCTGCTAAAGATTCTCTTGATGATAAATTAAAAGGACTTGATTGGGGAGCTGATGATTATATAACCAAACCATTTCATTTGGCCGAACTAAATTCCCGTGTAAATTCATTGATCAGAAGGAGAAAATTTGAAGGAAATGAAAATATTGTTTTCAATGAAATTGAAATTAACCCAAAAGCAAAAACAATATTTGCAAATGACAAACCACTTGATCTTACAAAAAAAGAATATCATTTACTTTTATATCTGGTTACAAACAAAAATAGAGTACTCACCAAGGAAGGGATAGCTGAACATTTGTGGGGTGACAATATTGACCTAGTGGATAATTTTGATTTTATCTACACACATATGAGAAATATTAGAAAAAAGCTTAAAAATAATGGCGCCAAGGATTATTTAAATACGATCTACGGTTTAGGTTATAAATTTGGTGAAGAAAAATGATATACTAATAAAACTCGGTAAAAATAACAACTCCGATTTAAATAAAAAATAATAGATTTTTAATAACTCTACCTTTTGAAATTAAGTCAAAAAACAAAACGAACTTATATTGTATATTCTATAATAATTTTTATTGTTTCGAGTATTACTATTTATTTCACTCTAAAAAGGATCATCACTGAAAAACAAGACGAAAGGCTGGAATTTTATAAAGATCTTATAGCAAGGAAAATAAAATATGAAAATCCACTCCCAATATTTGAAGTTGACGATTATATCAGCAAAAACCCTGTAAAAGACACCTTATATTATAAAGACACTTTATTCTATATGATCGTAAATGGTGTTGAAAAACATGAAAAGTACAGACAACTAACTAGTATTGAAAATCTACCCGGTAAAACGGTAAAAATAATTACAAGAGATTCTTTGGTTAAAAATCAGGATTTTATATTAATTATTACGGTATCTGTAGCTATTGTTATTTTTTTATTAATGATCACAGTCTATTTTGTAAATACCATCATAATGCGAAATGTATGGAATCCATTTAATGAAAACTTAGAGATCCTGAAGAATTTCTCTTTGGAAAATAGTCAACCAATACATTTACAAGAAACAAATATTGATGAATTTCAAGAGTTAAATCAATCACTTGTAAAATTAACAGAAAAAATCAATTCAGATTACAGTAATTTAAAAGAATTCACAGAGAACGCTTCACATGAAATGCAAACACCACTTGCAATCATGCAATCAAAAGCTGAGATGTTGATGCAATCTAAAAATTTAAGCAGATCTCAGTTACAGCAAATCAAGGCTATTTATCTGGCAGGACAAAGATTATCAAAGTTAAATAAAACACTTTTACTTCTTGCTAAAATTGACAATCAACAATATAAGAATAAAGAAACTATAGATATCAATGAAGCTATTGAAAGGCAATTAGAATTATTTGAAGATTTTATTGAAAACAAAAAACTAAAACTTAATAAAAAATCAACTTTAAACACAAAAATTGAAGTAAATCCTTTACTTTTTGATATGGTTCTATCAAATCTGATCAGTAATGCAATTAAGCATAATATTGAGCATGGAAATATTGATATTCTAACAACTGATCTATTCATAAGTATTTCAAACTCAGGAATTCCACCAAAATTAAATTCAACAACTTTATTTGAACGTTTTAAAAAAGAAAGTAGTTCTTCAAATTCTTTTGGTCTTGGACTTTCCATTGTAAAAAAAGTTTGTGATAATTATTATTGGAAGATAAATCACTCTTTCATTGAAAATCAACATAATATAACCATCTATTTTTAGAGTTATTTTCCTTTACAAAACTTTAACATTTTTAAGTGAATTTCTTTAGATTTACTTCAGAATCTGAAAATATATTTGCCCCGTTATAAGTTGATAACAGTAGTGTCAAAAAGTTCTAAGTTCAACTATTGAAATAAGTTTTGAATTAAAATCTGGCAATTAACCTGATTAAATATTTTGAGGGGAATGTTATTGTTAAGGTTAGTTAGGTAAAATGCAGAATTTTTATTGCATCAAAGCAATTTAAGTTATCTTCAGATTTCCTTTAGATTTTATTCATACGTTTGCATCGTTAAACGATTTCAGTATGTTCTTTTGATGATGTTGTGAATACTGAAAACACTAAATACAAATTTAGTTTTACAGTTTTAATATGTTTTTTAATATTTATCTGAGGGGAATAGTATTATAAATTATTAAAACTCTGCAAATACATTGAAATATTAAGCTATTTTAATTTGCACAGGCAAGTCCATTAAGTAAATTCTTAATGGACTTTCTTTTTTGTACAAAACTTCAGATTTACTTCAGATTTCAAATTTATATTTGTTCTCATGTTAATCTTCTTTGATTATTAGACTGAGGGGAACAATAATTTATAAGAATTAGCAGCATGCAATAAACGAATATTAAGCTATTTAATTTGCACTAAAAAAAGCCTATCTTGATTTAATTAAGCTAGGCTTTTTTACATTCCACACATCCGTATTAAAACAAGATTATTTTACTAA
>JAUVCP010000381.1 GCA_030590765.1 Flavobacteriaceae bacterium
AGTGCAATTTCTACTTCTTTCAGATAATAATCCGGTAGAATACAATCGGAATCAAGGATGATAAAATAATTGCCTGTAGCCTTATTCATTCCGTAATTTCGACTATCACCGGGTCCGGAATTCTTTTTAAAAAAATATTTAATATTTAATTTATCGAATTGTTCTATAATTTTATCCGATTTTAATTGAGATCCGTCTTCTACAACAATAATTTCAAAAGGTTTATCAAATTGTTGTTTTGACAAACTATCTAAAAGTTCTAAAAGTTCTTCGGGACGATTAAAAACTGGTATGATTACAGAAAAGTGTAACTCCACAGGTTGAATTTTTTACTTTCCAAAGTTAAACTTTTTTATGAAAAATTAGTGAATAATTCATTCTGTTTAAAACAAAAGGCCTGATCAAAATTATGATCAGGCCTTTATACTAATATCATAACTCTATTAGATTGTTATTCTGCAATTTCTGATGGTAACAAATCCACACAACCTTTATACAATTCAATGTTTTCCACTTCAAAATTATAGATATAATCAAATTTTTCTAAGTTTTCTGACCGAACCAGTGAGATAAACAATTTTGCAGATCTGCTAAATTTCTCATTACGCTGACTATTTAGAAGCAATAAATATCCCATAATGATATTTCCTGCCATTTCTACCAGTCTCCTGGCATGAAAATCTTGATAATCAGGATAATCTGTTTCTACTACTTTAATTGTGATCTCTTCATATTGAGCAGTCAATTCCTGAAGATATCCTTTCAATGTTTCGTTGCCCACCACCTCATCATCATATTTTTTGATCTGATCTAAGAAAACATTTGTAGTTACACCTTTAATTGCTGCAACAGCCTGTAATTGTGTTGTCCCTTCATAAATGGACGTAATCCTTGCATCTCTGTATATTCTTTCTATCGGGAAATCTTTCATAAAACCAGTTCCTCCATGAATTTGTAAGGAATCATAGGCTATAATATTAGATGCCTCACTGGCAACCAATTTAATCAACGGAGTAAATACATTTGCCAATTTTGCATAATTCTTCATCTCCATTCGCTCTTCTTTAAGCAAAGATCTTTCTTGCTTTACTTCCTCATAAACTTTAGTAATATCCACAAACATAGTTGTTTCATAAAGAAGAGAACGCAACGCATCAATTTTGACTTTCATATTGGTTAACATCTCATAAACAGCGGGAAAATGAATGATCTCTTTTCCAAACTGAGCTCTTTCTTCAGCATATTTTATAGCTTCACGATAAGCTGCATCTGCAATTCCAACTGACTGAGCTCCAACACCTAAACGAGCAGAATTCATCAAAGCCATCACATATTTTATCAATCCAAACCGCTCATTTCCAACTAATTCAGCTGGTGCATCTTTAAAAACAAGTTCACAGGTTGGTGAACCTTTGATACCTAATTTTTTTTCTAAATGTCTTACCTCTAAAGCATGATGTTTACGATCATAAATAAACATGGACAAGCCTCTGGCATCAGCCGTATTTTCTTCTGATCTTGCTAAAACTAATGAGATATCAGCATCACCGTTGGTTATAAACCTTTTTACACCGTTTAATTTCCAGGTCTTATTCTCTTCATCATAAGTAGCTCTTAATTTTACGGATTGCAGATCAGAACCGGCATCAGGTTCAGTTAAAACCATAGCAGCAGTTATACCATCACGATTAAACCTTGGTAAAAACCGATCTTTTTGTTCTTCCGAACCAAATTCATGAATTGTTTCTGCACAATCCTGTAATCCCCAAATATTTGCAAATCCTGCATCTGACCTGGCAATCATTTCACCAGCCATTACGTAAGGAAGCAAAGGAAAATTTAAACCTCCGTATTTCCTGGGAAGAGACATACCTATCAAACCTGCTTCATGTAAAGCTGCATAATTTTCAGATGTTCCTTTTGCGTAAACCACTTCATTATTTTCAATATGCGGACCTTCCAAATCAACAGATTCAGCATTTGGAGCAATTGTATCATGACAAATATCTCCTACGATATCCAATACCTTTTCATAGGAATCAATGGCATCTTTAAAATTGGATGGTGCATAATCATATTTCTCTGCATCTGTAAAATCTCTTTCTTTTAATTGTACGATCTTTTGTACGATTGGATGTTCCAAATGGAATTTAAAATCTGGTGTATCTTTAAAAAAATTATCCATTTTATGCTTTTTGTTATAAGTTTATTTTTGCTAATTTATTATGAAGTATATTTATAAACAGACCCCTAATCCCTCTCTAGAGGAATTACTTAGCATTCTTTTTATAGTATTTGATCATTTTTAATACAACATCCTGTACATCTCCAATAATAACATAATCTGCCAGTTTGTTCATGGTGGCATCAGGATCATTATTAATGGAAATAATTAAAGATGCATCCTGCATTCCTGCAGTGTGCTGAATCGCTCCTGAAATACCGGCAGCTATATATAATTTCGGACGAACAGTAACACCCGTTTGACCTATTTGTCTGTTGTGATCAATAAATCCCGCATCTACTGCAGCTCTAGAACCTCCTACTTCACCTCCTAAAAGATCAGCCAATTGTTCTAAAGACTTAAAACTTTCTTTCGATCCAACTCCATATCCTCCAGCAACAATGATCGGTGCTTCTTTTAGATTTACATCTGACTTTTCAATATGACGTTCAATGATCTTAACAATAAAATCTTCTTCCTGAACGATCTCATTTACTTTTACAGGAATTACTTCTGTTTTATAATTTTTATCAAAGATCTCCTT
>JAUVCP010000007.1 GCA_030590765.1 Flavobacteriaceae bacterium
ACCATATATTCAACACTAGCTGCTTGACCTAATGTTGTCATATAAAATCCTACTCCTACCAATAATATTCCTATTCCAAATTTAGCAGGAATATTTGGATTTATTTTTCTTTTATCTAGCTGTATCCACATCCAAGAAAAAATACTTCCCATCGTTAGAATAAAAAATGGATTAAAAAATTGTGTTTGACCAGCAGTCATATCCCAAAAACCTAATAGATTTCTGTCTACATTTCGATCAGCAAACAGAGTTAGTGAGGACCCTGCTTGTTCAAATAATGACCAAAAAATAATATTGAATAGTGCTAATATTATAAAGATAATCATTCTGTGTGTTAGAACTTTCCCACCTTCAATACCTGCTCACAATAATTTTACAACAATATAAACAGCAACAATCATCAGTAAATACCCTACATAATCATTGTATTGAATAATAAAATATAAAAAAGGAATTAAAAGAATGGATAAAACAATAGTTGCATGTAATTTAGTGATTGGTCCAAATACTTTTTTATGCAAATCATCTCTATCAGGTGGCATGGCGACAAATTCATACCATCTCTTGCCTCCTAAAAAAATGAAAACACCAAGTATCATACCTAAGCCAGCCAAACCAAATCCGTATTTAAATCCATAAGTCTCTCCAACCCAAACCGCCACTAAAGTAGCTAATAATGCCCCTAAATTAATACCTATATAAAAGATTGTAAACCCCGA
Organism: Flavobacteriaceae bacterium; assembly: GCA_030590765.1. Classification (GTDB taxonomy): domain Bacteria; phylum Bacteroidota; class Bacteroidia; order Flavobacteriales; family Flavobacteriaceae; genus Lutimonas. The sequence goes on from JAUVCP010000007.1 coordinate 720, forward strand.
ATCTTTTCTAACATCCTGATCATCATATAGTTTTCCTACAATACTAGATATGTTAGCTTTAAAATACCCGTTTCCTACAATTATTGTAGCCATACCAAGGTAGAGCCAATTTATACCTCCACCCAAAATCATAAACTCACCAATAGCCATCATAACACCTCCAAAAACAACCGCCATTTTATAGCCTAATATTTTATCAGCAATAAGACCACCTAGTACTGGTGCCATATATACTAAACCTGTAAAAGCTCCATATATAGCAAATGCCTTAGCATCACCTTCCATAAGAGATTTAGTTATATATAAAACTAGTAAACCACGCATTCCATAATAACAAAATCTTTCCCACATTTCTGAGAAAAATAAAACAAAAAGCCCCTTAGGATGACCTAAAAAGGTTTGATTCTTTATATCATTCATATAAATAAGTTTTAAGATTTAAATCGGTTAAAAGTAGTTAAATTTTTGGAATTATAAAGTAAAATAGCTTTTTCAATTATTTTTTGATTTGAATATCTTTTATTTCAGATTCACCAATTGAATTATCTATAAAATTTGTCATTTTATTATAAAGATGTAATCGTGTATTGTTTCCTTTATAAATTCCATGAGTACGATCAGGATATATAAAGAAATCAAAATCTTTATTTGCTTCGATTAGAGCATTTGCCATTCTCATGGAGTTTTGTACATGCACATTATCATCACCTGTACCATGAATCAATAAGTAATCACCTTTTAGTAAACTTGCAAAATTCAAAGGAGAATTTTCATCATAACCACTCGGATTTTCCTGTGGAGTTTGCATATAACGTTCGGTGTAAACCGTATCATAGAATCTCCAAGATGTAACCGGGGCTACTGCAATAGCCATTTTAAAAACATCGGCTCCTTTGGTAATAGCCAAACTACTCATATAGCCACCATAACTCCAACCCCATATACCAATTCTATTTGCATCGATATATTTACGTTTTCCTAACTCTTTAGCAGCTTCTATTTGATCTTCAATTTCATGTTTACCAAGTTCTTTGTAGATAATTTTTTTAAAATCACGCCCTCTAAAACCAGTTCCTCTTCCATCAACACAAGCAATAATATAGCCTTTATCTGCTAACATATAATTCCAATAGTCTTTTGAGTTGTTCCATGTATTTCTAACACTTTGTGAACCAGGACCAGAATACTGATACATTAAAAGTGGATATCCTTTATTTGGATCAAAATTATTGGGTTTGACGATCCACATGTTAAATTCACCATTTTTAGTTTGGATCGTGGTGATTTCTTTTTTGGAAATATTGTATAAAGCAAGTTTTTGAGATAAATGGTCATTATTCTTAATTTCCTGAATTTCTTTTCCGGTTTTAGCATCTGTCAGTGTATAAACCGGAGGTGTAGTGATACTTGAATATGTATTGATAAAATAATGAAAACTTTTGCTAAAAGCCGCATTGTTGTTTCCAGTATTTTTACTGAGTTTTTGTTTGTTTTTACCCGAAATTTCAATAGAATAAATACTTCTGTTAACCGATCCTTCTTCTGTAGATTGATAAAATATTTTATTTGATTCTTCATCAAAACCGTAGTATTCTGTAATTTCCCAGTTCCCTTTTGTAATCTGACGTATCAATTTACCATTTTTATCGTATAGATAAATATGATTAAAACCATCTTTCTCACTTGTCCAGATAAAACTGTTATCCTTTAAAAAAGAGATCTGATATTTCATTTCAATATCCACAAAAGCCCTATCAGTTTCATTTAAAATTAACTTAGTTTTAAATGTGTTTCCATCAACAGAAATAAAATTCAAATTATTTTGATGACGATTAAGAGTAGTAACTACCAAGGTGTTATTTTCATTGGTCCATTGCATACGCGGCATATAATATTGCTTGTATTTACCCAGACTTACGTTTGTGATTTTTTGTGATTTTAAATCAAAAATATACAAATCTACTTTTGAATTCTTTTCACCAGCTTTTGGATATTTAAAAACCTGCTGGGTTTGATAAAGTTCTTTTCCGTAAATATCCATGGTAAATTCAGGTACTTCACTTTCATCAAATCGGATAAAGGCAATTTTATCTGAACTTCCATTCCATTCAAAAGACCTTACAAAGGCAAATTCTTCTTCATAGACCCAATCAGTGATACCATTGATGATCTTATTTTTAACACCATCAAAAGTTATTTGAATAGTTTCATCTGTTTTTAGATCTTTTACAAATAAATTGTTCTGGTAGGAAAAAGCAACTTTGTTCCCATCAGGGGAAAATGTTGGCTCCATTATTTTATGATCTGCAATTTTTACAAGTTTTTTAGCAGGAATATCATAAACATAATAATCTCCTATTCTTGAATGCCTAAAAACTCTATCAATATTATTTCCAATTATAATTTTTGTTTCCTCCTTATTAAAAGTATAATCATCAAAATACTTAATACCTATAAGATCATTTCCTGAAACGATAGTTTCAACCTTTTTTAAAGTAGCATAACTATATTTATCAAGCCATGTACCCTCTTTGAAATTATTTAAAACTGTATAATATTCCCCCTTTTTCATGGAGTGAAAAGATTCTAATCTTTCTGTATTAAAGGAGTATTTTGTCCAAATATCCTCTAAGGTGATCTTTTGTTTTTGAGCATAAATTGATGTAGAAACGAGAAAAAATAAAAACAGAAGTCTTTTCATAAGGTTGTACATTTTAAAAACTTTGCCAAGTTTAATAAAAAATAACCAATATTTTATATCATTTGATCTTAAACTTAAAAAATGAAATCTGCCATTGAAAGTAATAAATTTGATGCTTTTTTATTAGTATTATAAATAAATGAAGAAATAGCAATTATTGTATAATTTTAACTAAAAAATGAGAACATAAAAGTTGTTGCTTTTCACTATTCATTTCAAAAATTTCATTGCTAATGACTATATTTACAATCGATAAATATCATTATTCATGTCAAAAACTATTACGGGATTTTCAAAGTTAACCAAAGATGCAAAGATAAACTGGTTAGCAAAAAACTTTTTTAATAATACGGAGGATGGTATTTTGATCTTAAAACAATATGAAAATAAGAACGAAAAACTACAAAGATTACATGATGAGTTTATAGAAAATACCATATCCAATTTTTATGTTCCCTATGCTGTAGCTCCAAATTTTATCATCAATGGAAAACCTTATGTTATTCCAATGGCAATTGAAGAAAGCTCTGTTGTTGCAGCGGCTTCATTGGTAGCAAAATTCTGGAGCACCCGAGGTGGTTTCAAAGCAAAAGTGATATCTACTTTAAAAGTTGGTCAGGTTCATTTTATGTACACTGGTAGCTTTAAAGATCTTAAAATATATTTTAAAAAGAGTAAAAATGATTTGCTAAAAATTACCGATCCTATCACTGCAAATATGCGAAAACGTGGAGGAGGAATTGTCAACATAGAGCTTCGTGATAAAACAAGCAAATTAGATAATTACTACCAATTGCATGTTACATTTGAAACTGCTGATAGTATGGGAGCTAATTTTATCAATTCTTGTTTAGAGGCTATAGCAACAACTTTTAAAAATGATGAGATAAAAATTGTGATGAGCATTTTATCTAATTATGTGCCTGAATGCCTGGTACATGCAGAAGTGAGTTGTAAGGTAGAAGATTTTTTTGATGTAGAACCTGAGGCATATGCACAAAAATTCATCCAGGCCATTCAAATTGCTAATGTAGAACCCTATCGGGCAGTTACCCATAACAAAGGAATTATGAACGGAATTGATGCAGTGGTTCTGGCAACAGGAAATGATTTTAGAGCAATTGCTGCAGGTGCTCACGCTTATGCAGCCAAAAGTGGAATATATAAAAGTCTGACTAATGCAAAAATTAAGGATGGAATATTTCATTTCTGGATCGAGATTCCACTGTCATTAGGAACAATTGGTGGGCTCACTAAATTACATCCATTAGCAAAATTATCATTAGAAATTCTTCAAAATCCTTCTGCCGAAGAGTTGATGCAGATCATAGCTGTAGCCGGATTATCACAAAATTTTGCCGCTTTAAAAGCATTGACTACAACAGGTATTCAGCAAGGTCATATGAAAATGCATTTTATGAATATTCTAAACCAACTGGAAGCCAATTTACACGAAAAAGAGATTCTAATAAAAGACTTTGAAGGTAAAACAGTCACGCATAACGCTATTGCGGATGCTTTACACCAGTTGAGAATTAAAAAACAGAGATAAGGGCATCTAATATTGAATCGTTTATTGTAAATATAATATCTTTGGGTATTATAAAAGCAATCATCCTCTTAATTACCTCTTATGTTTCTTAAACAATACAGGTATAACTTGCCAAATAAAAAGCATCTGCTTTTCTTTGCCTTAGTTTTCTTTGCTTTCACTTTTTCAATAGGTCAAACTACGCAGGAACCAATTTGGTCACAATCATCTTCTCCAATTTATTCAAACTTAAAAGATCTTTTTCTTTTTCCAAATTATACTGGTGTTGCCTCGGGAGACCAGATCATTTATCTAAATAAAACTGTTTGGAAAAAAATGAAAATACAACCTCCCAAGCAAGTTAGTTTTATGTATGCTATTGACACTAATTCTATTTTTATTAGTTCAAAAACAAAATTTCAAGATTCAGAAATGTTTTATTGGAACGGAAAGTTATGGAAAGGTGTTGATCATCCGCTTAATTCGATTGGTTCAATGTATTTTGTAGATCGAAATAATGGTGTTATTGCAGGATTAGGTGAAATCGCTATCCTAAAAAATAAAAAGTGGAAAATCCTATCTCCTCCAACAATAAAAGGCATAAAAAGTGTTAAAATAGATCAAAAAGGAATTCTCTGGGCAGTTTCATCAACAGGTTCTTTATATAAATATGATGGCTTATGGCAAAAGATAAATAATTCTAATAACATACGTCAATTAGAATTATTCAATAAGGATCTCTATGTTCTTGGTTCTGATTATCTGGGGATTGTAAGATCCGATTCTATCTATAAAATTTCTACCTATAAGGAATTAGCTCAAATTAATTCGTTTATCGTATTAGACAAAACAACTTTTATTGGAGTGGGAAATAATGGATTGATCATTAAATATGAAAATGATAAATGGAAATACATTCATAGTTCTGTAAAAAATAATTTGAATAGTATTGGAATGATTCATAAAAATGAAGAATGGTGTCTTGGAAGTAATGGAACTATTTTGCATTATTCTAACCAAAAAAAACAAAATTTCAATGAAAAAAAATGGAAAGGTTTTGATAAAACAACCTTTTATTCTTATGCAAAAGTAGTAGATGATGAGTATGGTGTGGTGGTTGCTGATTTTGATAAAGACGATTTACCTGATATTTTTACTTGTGGTTTATTCGAATCAAATCATCTGTATATAAATCAAGGAAATAATCTGTTTATTGATGAATCTGCTAAAAAAGGATTATTTCAAAACAATCAAAAACATGACCTTAATCTAGGTGCATGTGCAGGTGATCTGGATAATGATGGTGATATAGATTTATATATTACATCCTTAAATGGAACCAATAAATTGTTTCAAAATATGGGTATCCGTGGTTTTACTGACTACTCTGCAATTAGTGAAGGCATTGGTAAAGAAGAAGATAGAACAAATACCTGTATTTTTGGTGATGTTGATAACGATGGCGATCTGGATATCTTTATTACGAATGAATACAGTTCTAACCGATTGTATTTAAATAACGGAGCTGCAATATTTGAAGAAGTTACAGAAAAAATTGGTTTATCAACAGTTGATGGAGGAATGGGATGTTCTTTTGGTGATATTGATGGAGATGGTGATATTGATCTATATGTAAGTAACTGGTCAAAAAGGAATATTCTTTACAAAAATCTTTTAAATGATAAAGGAGAACTCTTCTTTGAAAATATCACAAATAAATCAGGAACCGGAGGAAATGATTTTGATAAAAGTAATGGAGTTGTTTTTAGTGATATAGATAATGATGCAGATCTGGATCTGTTTATTACCAATCGCAAAACATCTAATGCACTCTATATCAATAATGGCAATGGCATATACAAAAATGAGACAGCAAGATTTTTAGGAATTGATTCCTTAAAAAGTTATGGAACTGTTATTGCTGATTTTGATGGAGATAACCTAAAAGACATCTACGTTTCAAATGTAGGAATGAATACTTTTTATTTAAACAATAAAAATAAGTTTGAAATAAAAACCATCAAATACGGTGCAAAAATAGAAGGTTATAGTACCGGTTCGACAGTTGCAGATTTTGATAATGATGGTGATCTAGATATTTACGTAGCTAACTATATTGGAGAAGGAAGTGCATTGCTGAAAAATAAACTTGATAATAAAAACTATATAAAGGTAAAAGTTCAGGGGTTAGAAAATAACAGAAATGGAATTGGAGCTAAAGTGTATATTTATAAATCCGGAAGTATGGAAAACCAATCTGACTTGTTACATTTTTCTGAAATCAATGGTGGATCAGGATATGTCTCAATGAATGAACTAGTCCAAACTATTCAAATTCAGGAAAATGCTTTTGTAGACATTAAGATTCTTTTTCCTACAGGAATAATAAAAAAGATAAACCATGTAAAAGCCGGAGATAAAATTACAGTTTCTGATACAGAAGGTTTTAGAAAGAAGTTATTATTTGCAAAACATTTTATAGTAAAAAGGCTTTTAGATCCACATAAACTATTTGAATTGATAAAGTGGATATTTGTTATTTTACTCATTGGATATTCATTGTTCTACAGAAATCTAAAACAGAATAAAACCATTTTAAAAACTATTTTAATATCCTCCTTTTTACTATTAATTTATTATTTACAATATTATTATTTTGAATATAAAAATATTGTTTTATCAACACTTTTGCCATTATCCAGTATAATTCTGACATTGGTGTTAATCCATTTATATGACGAAAGAGAAAGAATTAAAAGAATCTCTGTTTTTGAACAAGAACAAATTCGGGTAAGGCTCTCACGAGATCTACATGATGACCTTGCTTCAACTGTAAGTACTATTGGTATATATTTAACCCTTATCAAATATAAAATTAGCAAGAGTGACTTAAAATTGCACAAATTTATTGAAAAAAGTGAGGATCTTGTAAGTGAAACAACGTCCTCTATTACGGATCTGATCTGGGCAATAAATCCAAGACCGGAATCCATAGATAACCTTTTGCTAAGGTTCAGTAAAAATTTTAAGGAGCTCTTTAATGAAAAAAAAATAGAATTTGATGTTTTAAATAAACTCGATAAAAATTATATCTTACAGCCAAAGATCAAGCAGAATATTTACTTGATAATTAAGGAAGCATTGAATAATATTCTAAAATATGCCAACCCTAAAACAGTGACTCTGAAAGCTGAGATAAATAGAAAAGATATTTATATAATTATTGAGGATGATGGTATTGGTTTTGATCTGGAAAAAGTAAAAACCAAAGGACATGGTTTAACAAATATGAAGAGTAGGGCAGAAGAAATAGCAGTAAAACTTACCTTAAGCTCAGAACAAGGGAGTGGAACAAAATGCCTATTAATTCTAAATAAAAGGAGACAAACCCGAGAAAGAGTATAGTTTTTCAAAAAATAACACAAATGGGTCATTGTTTACAATTTAAAAAAAAGGAACCTTTGTAATACATTATTAAACCATGATTCACGTTTCCATCATAGAAGACCACCCTGATTTTCGTAAAGGTTTAGATTATTTGTTAGAAGCTTCCGAAGGCTTTGAGTGTATAGATACTTTTTACAGTGCAGAAGACGCTCTGGAGAATCTATCTGGTGATGAAGACATGATACTTTTAGATATTAATTTGCCACAAATATCAGGTGTTGAAGCAATACCAAAAATAAAACATTTGTTTCCTAAAGTAAGAATTATCATGCTAACTATATTAGACGATGATCAGACAATTATGGAAGCTATTCTGGCTGGAGCCGACGGCTATTTGTTAAAAAAATCTTCTCCTGCAAAAATTCTAAGTTCTATCAAAGAATGTGATGGTGGAGGTAGTCCGATGACTGCAAGTATTGCTAAAAAAGTTCTTGCTATTTTCAAAAAATATGTTCCCATTCAAAATGAGGATTTTTCCCTTACCAAAAGAGAAAAGGAAGTTTTAAATTTATTGGTGGAAGGTACAGACAATCATAACATTGCTGAAGTGCTTTTTATTAGTATACAAACGGTTAGAAATCACATCAGACATATTTACAAAAAATTACAGGTTCATTCCAAAACACAGGCAGTTGTAAAAGCCATACGAGAGGGTTTGGTATAGGATATATTTGTATTCTAATTTTGAAGAATATTTTCATAAAAAAATGACGCATTTAGGTCATTGACATCAACAGGCATTCATTGTACTTTTATTCTGGACTGGTTTTTACAATGAGAATGCTATGAATAAAAACAAATTGCTTCCTTTTTTGATTGTTGTTTTTTTGGGAAGTGGAAATTTTGGATTATTTGCACAGAAGGATTCTATTGTGTCAAAACAGGATGTTTTTTATCATACTAAACCAATACAAATAGAAAATAACTTGTTATTATTTGACTCAACTCGCCAATATGAGGATATTTATCAAATTTTACTTCCAACACAATTCACAAAAAATTACAATTATAAATACCTTACTTATGATCCTATTCGTGACCCAAGAAGGCTTGTTTATAATACAGGTTTATGTTTTGGAGCAAGTTTGTTAGATTTTGCTTTTTTATGGTCACTACCTGAAGAATCAACACAATGGGATAAAGAAAAAATACGAAAAGAAGGGCTTATCAAACAATGGAGTAATAATTTAGATGCCGGACCTGTATGGGATGAAGACGGATTCTTTTTTAATTGGATCACCCATCCATGGGCAGGAGCAGTATACTATATGAATGCCAGAGGAAGTGGATTTAAAAGGTGGGAATCCTTTGTTTATTCTACTTTAATGTCTACGCTTTTTTGGGAGTATGGAGTCGAAAGTTTTATTGAAATTCCATCCTGGCAGGATTTGATCATTACACCCATTATAGGTTCCTTTATAGGAGAAGTCTTTTTTATATGGAAAGGGAAAATTATACGAAACGAAAGACATGTCTTAAATTCTTATTTCTTAGGGAGAATTACTCTTTTTGTGATGGATCCGTTTAATGAACTTTTAGATATTTTTGGTTATAAAACCAAAAATAAAAAACAAACATACACAGCCATTGTACCTATTAGTTATGATTATCATTCAAAAAAACCTATTTTAGGAATACAGGTTGTCCATCATTTTTAAATACCTTTCAAAATATTAATTTGATCTTTGAAACTTCAAAAATAACCTCTAAATGATATTACAAAAAAAACTACATTCATTTGAGGGAATATCATGAATGTAGTTGGAAAGTTTCTTTAATATTATGATACTCTAAAGTTAAAGCAAACTACATTATTCAACAATGACCTATTTATGTCATTTTTTTGTCTTTGGCAGATTTAATTTTAGATCAATCATAAGGTATAGTGATTCTATCATAAATTATTTTTATAAAGAGCCCAGAGAACTTAGGTAAGATATCTGTAACTTTAGTAACAAATAAGTATTAACTACTAAAATCAAATAATTATGTCATTTCAATTACCAAAATTACCCTATGCCTACGATGCGCTTGAGCCTCATATTGATGCCAGAACCATGGAAATTCATCATTCAAAACACCATGCAGGTTATACCAATAATTTAAACAATGCGATTGATGGAACAGGTCTTGATGACAAAACTATTAAAGAGATCTTAAACAATCTGGATATGACCAATGCTGCGGTTAGAAATAACGGAGGAGGTTTTTATAACCATGATCTTTTTTGGAAAATTATGTCGCCTAATGGAGGTGGTGAACCAATAGGAGAAGTTGCGACCTCCATTAATGATGCTTTTGGATCATATGAATCATTTAAAGATGTTTTTTTAAAAGCTGCTGCAACACGTTTTGGTTCAGGATGGGCATGGCTTTGCGTTCATAAAGGAGGCAAGGTGGGAGTTTGCTCAACTCCAAATCAAGATAATCCTTTAATGCCTGGCGTAGATTGTGGCGGAACTCCAATTCTTGCCATAGATGTTTGGGAACATGCTTATTATTTAAATTACCAAAATCGTCGTCCGGATTATATCAATGCTTTTTTTAATGTAATCAACTGGGAGGAAGTTTCAAAACGGTTTGAATCTGGTAAATAATAGGCTTTAGTTACTTCCTTATATCAATAAAATTTCGTAACTAATTTAGTGTTCTCTAAAAGGCTTTAAGGATGACCTTTATTAAACCTTTACCCATTAAAATAACCAATATAATCATCCTTTGAGAATCTTTGTGTCTTCTTTGCGATTCTTTGTGAAATAGCTATTACGCAAAGTTGCACAGAGAAGCACAGAGTTACACAAAGAAAACTAAAAAGATTGTTAAACCAAATGATAATTTGATCAATGGTGATACTGATTAGTAACAAAAAATATATACTTTTGAAACCACGAAAAATCGTGGTTTTTTATTTAATTAATTTACTTTGAGCGCAAGAAATATCGCATTTTTACTCGCTTTCTTAGCAGCACTCATCTATGGGGTAAGTTTTACTATTGCCAAAGATGTAATGCCACATTATATCAAACCATTCGGATTTATTCTAATTCGGGTTTTTGGAGCAACTGTTCTTTTTTGGATTGCAGGGATGTTTGTAAAAAAAGAAAAAATTGTTGTCAATGATTTTCTACGAATATTTTTAGCTTCCATTTTTGGAATAGCATTAAACATGCTTGCTTTTTTTAAGGGGTTAAGTATGACCAGCCCAATCAATGCATCCGTAATTATGGTTACAAGTCCGATTATTGTATTATCCTTTGCTACGGTTTTTTTAAATGAAAAAGCAACTAAAAAAAAGCTCTCAGGTATTTTTATAGGGATGGCAGGTGCTGCTTTACTAATTTTATACGGACAAACTTTTCATTTAGGAGATAGTGAAGTTTTAGGTAATTTTTTGGTAATGGTCAATGCTACATCTTATGCTTTATATTTGATCTTGATCAAAAATCTTTCTAAAAAATACCACCCCTTAACCTTTGCAAAATGGTTGTATTTATTTGGGTTTATTTTGATTATCCCTTTTGGACTACAAGAATTCAAGGAGATTGACTGGTCAAATATACCTCAAAGTACATTTTATAGTATTGCATTTATTATTGTATTTACTACTTTTTTAACCTATTTGTTTAATCTATTGGCAATACGAAAATTAAAACCTACAACACTTAGTATTTTTATTTATTTACAGCCAGTAATAGCCAGCACTTATGCCTTAATTGTTGGTAGTGATACTCTAAATTTCATAAAGATCATGGCAACAATACTTATTTTTATTGGTGTGTTTTTAGTAACCAGAAAACCAAAAGAAGAATCAACTTGATGTCATTTTTCAATAAGTATTTTGAATTGCACAATCGATGAAGAAATGATTAACTTAGCACACTTTTAAAATTTATTATGATAAAATCAATGACAGGATATGGCAAAACGATCCTTCAATTGCCAGCAAAAAAAATCACTATTGAAATTAAATCTTTAAACAGCAAAAATATAGATCTGAATACTCGTTTTCCTGCTATTTACAGAGAGAAAGAAATCTTTATCAGAAGAAAACTTGCAAAACAATTAACAAGAGGAAAAATTGATATTTCTTTTTATATAGAATCCACCGGAGAAGAATCAACATCGAAAATTAATAAAGGTATCATTTCTAATTATATGCAACAATTAAAAGATATTGATCCTGATGCAGATCACTTATCCATTGTTATGCGTTTGCCGGATGTATTAAAAACAGAAAGAGAGGAGCTTGATGATGCAGAATGGATGGAAATTGAAAAAGGCATTGATGAAACGATCGATCTGTTGGAAGAGTTTAGAAAAGACGAGGGAGAAGTTTTGAAAAAAGATTTTGTTTTAAGAATTAATTCTATAAGAGAAAATCTGGAAGGAGTAATTCATTTAGATAAAGACCGACTTGAAGCCGTTAGAATAAAACTTTTAAAAGCTATTAATGAACTAGAAGTAACTGTTGATGAAAATCGTTTTGAACAAGAGCTGATCTACTACCTTGAAAAACTGGATATTACCGAAGAAAAAGTAAGACTGGTCAATCATTTGGATTATTTTATAAAAGAACTTGATGGTACTGTTTCTAATGGGAAAAAACTGGCATTTATTTCTCAGGAAATTGGAAGAGAAGTAAATACGATTGGTTCAAAAGCCAATTTTGCACCTATGCAAAAACTGGTGGTTCAAATGAAAGATGATCTTGAAAAAATTAAAGAACAGCTTTTAAACGTATTGTAGTAATGGAGAAAAAATCTGGTAAACTATTTGTTTTTTCAGCACCTTCCGGATCGGGAAAAACAACTATTGTTCATCATTTGCTAAATCAAGAAGAATTGAATCTAGATTTTTCAATATCGGCAACATCAAGACCGCAACGAGGAAAAGAAATTGACGGAAAAGATTACCATTTTATCAGTCCGCAGCAATTTGAGGTGTTTATAAAAAATGATGATTTTGTGGAATGGGAAGAAGTTTATCAAGATAATTTTTACGGTACATTAAAATCTGAAATTGAAAGAATCTGGCAACAGGGCAAACATGTAATTTTTGATATTGATGTAGTGGGTGGTTTAAGAATTAAAAAGAAATTCCCAAATAAAACGCTGGCAATATTCGTGCAACCACCTTCTATTGAGGAAATGGAAAAAAGATTGAGAAACAGAAATACAGATACTGAAGAAAAAATACAAGAACGTGTTACAAAAGCAGAAAGAGAATTGAAATTTGCAAAAGATTTTGATGTTGTTTTAATAAATGATAATCTGGAAACTGCCAAAAAAGAAGCGTTTAAATTAGTATCTGATTTTATAGAAAACAAAAATGATTGAATAGTAATTTATATTTGCTCTAAAAGTTGAAATAAATTTTTACTTTAAACTTTAATTTAATGAATATTGGGCTTTACTTTGGAACTTTTAATCCTATTCATGTGGGGCATATGATCATTGCAAATCATATGGCAGAATTTTCTGATCTGGATGAAGTATGGTTTGTAGTTACACCACATAATCCTTTTAAAAAGAAAAGTACTTTACTGGCAGATAACCATCGTTTTCAAATGGTGAGAATTGCAACTGAAGATTATCCAAAATTAAAACCTTCTAACGTTGAATTTAACTTACCACAACCAAATTATACGGTAAATACACTTGCCCATTTGTATGAAAAATACCCGCAACATCATTTTTCTTTGATCATGGGAGAAGACAATCTGCAATCCTTTCACAAATGGAAAAATTATAAAACGATCCTTAAAAATCATCAACTTTATGTGTATCCAAGGGTTTATGAAAATCACAATAAATCTAAGTTTCACGATTATCTAAAAGTGCAGTTTGTCAATGCTCCTATCGTAGAAATATCTTCCACATTTATTAGAAAATGCATAAAGGATAGGAAAAATGTAACACCATTGCTACCAAAATCAGTTTGGATATATTTAGATGAAATGAATTTTTATAAATAAATTTGTTGTTCTATTTTATTTTAAATTCACTATGAAAACTCAATTTAATACTCTACTACTTTTTATTCTTACTGTTTCCACAATTTATGCCCAAAATAATAACACTTCAAAATGGTCTTTACAGTTAAATGCAACAAATATTTTAATCAATGAAAGTGATCCTATTGAAGGAGGTGATTTGGTAATGGGTAATGCATTTGGATTTGAAATTGGTGTAAAATATTTCTTCACTAAAAATATTTCAACTAATTTTTCTTTAGGATACTCAAATCATGAAACAAAAATACAATACTCTGATTTTGAACAACACAGGTATCCTATTGGGGATGTTATAATGGTTCCATTAAATTTAAGTTTTCAATACTATTTTATTTTAAACGATTTCCGACCTTACGTTGGAGTAGGAATAAACTATACACACTTTTACGTAAAAGAAGAAGAGCTTATAGGGGGAGTGAATGGTGCTGAATTTGATAGTACATTAGGTTTTGCTTTACAGGGAGGTGTAATTTATGATATCAATAAAAAATGGTTTGTTAATTTTGATATCAAACAAATGTTCATTTCTACTGATATGACAACTTATCACGGCTGGTGTGGAACTCCTGCAAAATCTACATATACTAAAGTGGCAGTTCCTTGTCCTGATTATAATGTGGAGGATGTAGTAAATAAAGTAGACTTAAATCCTTTATCCTTCGGATTGGGAATTGGTTATAAGTTCTAGTAAAACAAAACCAATCTTAACTATTCTCATTTAATCAAATATGCTAAGGTCAAAAAAAATGTATCTTTGCCTTTGTATTTGATCAAACAATGGAGAGTAAAAAGAAAAATAATTATCTTAAAGAAAAACTAACCTTTAAATACAGAATTGTTGTATTAAATGAAGATACTTTTGAAGAGCGATTTTCATTTAAACTCAATAGATTAAATGTATTTGTTTTTGGTGGTCTATTTTCCATTATTTTGAAAGGTCTTACTTTTCTGATCATCATGTTAACGCCTTTAAAAGAATATATTCAGGGATATTCATCCACCGAATTAAAAAAGGATGCAACAAAATTAGTTTATAAGGTTGATTCATTAAATCAGGCACTCACTGTTAATAATTTATATATTCAAAATATTCAAAAAGTTTTAAAAGGAGAGATCAAAAGAACAACTTTTAACAAGGATTCTGTTTTTAATCAGATGAAAATTGAAAAGATTGATTTTGCTCCATCTCCATTGGATTCTGCATTCAGACAAGAAGTTGAGCAGGAAGATAGATATAGTGTTTTTGAGGAAGCTACCAGAAACAACGATATTGTTTTTACATCGCCAATAAAAGGTGAAATAACACAAACCTACGATTCAAAAGAAAAACATTTTGCCATTGACATTGCTGTTGATAAAGATACTCCGGTTAAAGCTGTCGCTGATGGAACCGTGATTTTTAAAGGTTTTACAGCCGATACAGGTTATGTAATTTTAATAGAACATAATCAAGGTTTTATATCTGTATATAAACACAATGCTTCTTTGTATAAAGAGCAGGGTGATCTGGTAAAATCTGGTGAGGTAATAGCTAGTGCAGGATCTACGGGTTCTTTTTCAACCGGACCGCATTTACATTTTGAACTATGGAATGATGGTTATCCTGTGAATCCAATCAATTATATTAATTTCAATTAAATTTAACTCTGTTGAGTTTTTAAATATTTCTAAGCCTCGTGTTAAAATCATTTTTTGCTAAAATATACGCTCGTCAAATTGCTAAAAAAGTTAATAAATGGGTTAATGATCCTGTCAAATCTCAAGAGAAAGTATTTCAAACCTTAATTTCTAAAGCAAAATACACTGCTTTTGGTAAAGACCATCAATTTGATCAAATTAACTCTTATACTGACTTTAAAAAGAATGTTCCGGTTAGAGATTATGAAGCTTTAAAAGGATATATTGAACGAATTAAAAATGGTGAAAAAGATATTCTCTGGAAAGGAACACCTTCCTATTTTGCAAAAACTTCTGGCACTACTTCCGGAGCAAAATATATCCCAATTACCAATGAATCCATGCAATATCAGGTGGCAGCCGCAAAAGAAGCACTGTTGCTTTATATTGCAAATACCGGTAATGCAGGTTTTGTTGACGGAAAAATGATTTTTTTACAGGGAAGTCCGGTTTTAGATGAATCCAATAAAATTAAAACTGGTAGATTATCCGGAATTGTTGCTCATTTTGTACCTTCTTACTTACAAAAAAACCGAATGCCTAGCTGGGAAACCAATTGTATTGAAGACTGGGAAGCAAAACTAGATGCAATCATAAAAGAAACCATAGTAGAAGATATGCGCCTGATCAGTGGTATTCCGTCATGGGTACAAATGTATTTTGAAAAATTAAAAGAAAAAGAAGGTAAAAAGGTTGGAGATATCTTCCCAAATTTTAATCT
>JAUVCP010000348.1 GCA_030590765.1 Flavobacteriaceae bacterium
CTGATAGGTACGTTCAATATCATTATCTAAACCAATGGAAAATCGAATTAATCCATCACTTAGACCCATTTCTTCTTGTTCATCCAATGGTATTTCTGAAGAGGTTCCCGTACCAGGTGCATTGAATAAAGTTTTGTAAAAACCTAAACTTACCGCTAAATAACCTAAATTTCTGTTTTGCATTAACTCCATCAGATCATCAGCAACTTTTAAAGATCCCACATCAAATGCAAGCATACCGCCAAAACCATATTCTTCATTATACATGGTTTTGTATAACTCATGTTGTGGATGGCTTTTGAGCCCAGGATATATCATCCTAATTCCGTCTTTTTCAAATTTTTCAGACAGGTATAAAGCGTTTTCACTATGCTTTTTCATACGAATATGTAGTGTTCTCATATTCTTTAATACACTGGCAGATCTTAAACTATCCATTACAGGTCCTAACAACATACTTGCCCCGTCATTTACATTTCGCAAACTATTGATAAATTCCTGTGTTCCGCAAACAGCACCTCCAACGGTATCACTGGATCCGTTGATAAATTTTGTTAAACTGTGAATTACGATATCAGCACCTAATATAACAGGTGATAAACTTAAAGGTGAAAAAGTATTGTCTACAACTAAAGTCAAATTATGTCTTTTAGCCATTTTTGAAAGTTCTGGAATGTCAGCAATTTCTAGCAAAGGATTGCTAACAGTTTCGCAATAAAGAACTTTTGTATTTTTATTTATGGCAGCTTCAATCTTTTCTAAAGAAGTGACATCAACAAATGAAGTTGTAATACCAAATTTAGGCGCGAAATTCTTTAGAAAAGCATAACTACCACCATATATGGTTCTTGAAGATACAATGTGGTCCCCAGTATTGCATAATTGCATTAGAGTTGGGGTGATGGCTCCCATTCCGGAAGCTGCAACATTGGCAGTTTCAGTTCCTTCCATGGCGGCCAGAGCTTCTCCTAGATTCAAATTACTCGGACTTGAATGACGCGAGTATAAATAACAACCTTCAGCATTGCCTTCAAAGGTGTCCATCATGGTTTTTGCATGTAAAAAAGTGTAGGTTGACGAATCAGAAATAGAAGGGTTTACTCCTCCAAATTCTCCAAAGTACTGAAGATCCTGAATATTATTTGCGGGTTTAAAACTCATAACTCAAAATTTAATTTATTACAAAATTAAGTTTATGTAGAGTATAAATCAATAGAAGTGGAAAAATATAGAAAAATATTATATTTAAATGTATTTATTTAGATAAATTTACACTTTTTCATGTATAAAGATAATTTAATTAGAATATTTTCCTGATGAAACTAGATAAAACCGACAAAAAGATACTGTTATATTTACAAAATGACGGTAAAATTACAACAAAAGAGCTTTCTATTTATTTAAACCTTTCTTCCACGGCAGTGTATGAACGAATAAAAAAATTAGAAAAAAATGGAGTTATTGAAAAATATGTAGCATTGATAAACAAAGAGAAGATCGAGAAATCATTTGTTGTTTTTTGCCAGATAAAACTGATGCAACACAAGCAGGCTTATGTAAGAAAATTTGAAAAGGAAGTGATCAAATTTGATGAGGTTTTAGAGTGTTATAACATAAGTGGAGATTATGATTATTTTTTAAAAGTAGTTGTAAAAAACATGCCTGCATATCACAATTTTTTGAATGATAAATTAACAACATTAGATCATATTAGTAGTGCCCATAGTACTTTTATAATGAATGAAGTTAAAAGTACTTTGGCAATACATTTGTGATGAACCTATCAATTTGAACCATAATTACTGTTATTTGATCTAAATGTTATAGGGAGTGGCTTAGAAAAAATTTAATTTTGAGAAACTTTTAATTAAATAAATCAAAAAATACTAAATTATGGCTAAAACACTTTATGAAAGACTTGGTGAAATAGAAGGAATTAGAAAACTTGTAGACGATGTTGTTGATCTGCATATGATTAATCCAATTGTTGGACCAAGGTTTGCACCTTATGCAGACGACCCTGAAAAATTAGCGGTTATTAAAAACCACACAGTTAACTTTTTTTGTATGGGGTCTGGCGGACCTCAGACTTATGCAGGTAGAGATATGCCAACAACCCACAAAGGAATGAATATTTCTGAACATGAATATATAGAAGTAGTAGATGATATTATGATTGCACTCGATAAAAATAACAGGGGGGAAGAAGAAAAAAAAGATGTTCTGGCAATCTTATATTCATTAAAGGATGGAATAATAAGAGTATAATTTCACTTTAATGTAAATACGAAAGAGGCTGTTCAGAAAAATATTTCAATCAAACATCCTCTTTTTTATTTCAACAGGTTTTGTTTTAAAGCCTGTATTGTGATAGATACTTCCATTTCATCATAAATAAATTTATCTGCTAAATTGTTGAAAAATGATTTCGACTTATATTTGATATCCCATCTGGATCGATCAATTTTGAAAGTCTCAGATTTGAAAATTAGCTGATTCTCATCAATTTTCACTAAGGCAATAAACTCAATAGGGTTCGTTTTATTTTTTATAGTTAAATATCCTCTAACAAGTATTTTATCCTCTTTATTCTCTGTACTTGTTATTTTAAAAGATGCTGTTGGATACTTCTCAACATCAAAAAAGTCTTCACTTTTTAAATGATTTACCAATTTTGCATTCCCTTTGCTTGAAGAGTCCAGGTCAGTATTTATAATACTATTCATATCAATAACAAAATCTCCCTCAACAATTTTATCATTGATAACTATAAAGAAACCACTTTTTAAACCTATTGTTCCATAATGTTTTCCGGTAGGTTTATATCCTTTCCAATTTATTTGAGTTGAATTTGTATTTACTTTATATGTTGTTTGTGCATTGGTATATGCTGAAAATAATATAAGAATAATACTTAGAATTATTGTGATATTTTTAGTCATATATAGTTTATAAAAATAAAGAGATCCATGCTATTTGAATAATTCAAATAAGTTGGACCTCATTATAAATGAATATGTATACTTAGTGTTCTGTTTTCTTTTTGAATTTATCAAACTGAGAATCTTCTTTTTTCTTTGGCCAGCTGTTGTTACTGGTATCCACATCTGCAGTTAATTTATTTTGATCAATATTGATCTCTTTGATCTCTTTATCAGAAGCAAATAATTTTTTAATCTCTTTGTCGTTAAATCTCCAAATTTGTGCAGGATAATACTTGTTTTC
>JAUVCP010000167.1 GCA_030590765.1 Flavobacteriaceae bacterium
AGATCGTGTGTTTTTAGAACAACTTCACTCAGGGTATTTATTCTCTGCATTAAGGAAATTTCTATTTTTTTATCATTAATTACTTGCTTGGTGATTTTTATTTCTAGTAAATAATACTGTATGTCAGAAAATATTAAAGTATCATTTAGTTGAACTTTAATCGCAAATTCTCCATTTGGATTACTAATAGTTCCAGTTTTAGATGATTTGTTTATGATATGTACATTTTCAATGGCTAATGAATTGGATGTTATTTCACCAAGTAATTGAATACCAGAATTCTGAGCAGATAGATGAATAGAGGTTAAGATAAATATAATAAGGTAAAGTCGGTTCATTATTCAAAGTAACAAATCCAATATCATAATTTTCATTAAGGTTTTGATAAACTTTTGTTAAAGAAAATGTTTTGTATTTTTGATGGGTATTTAAAAAATGAATAATGAAAAAAATGATTATTGCAAGCACTTCTACTGTTTATGGAAGTGGTTATCTGGAATATATTTTGCCTGAATTGACTGATTTTTTTAAGGAGGTTGAAGAGGTTCTTTTTATACCCTATGCCAGACCTGGTGGAGTTACTTATGATGAATATACGGATGTAGCAAGTAAAGCCTTTGATAAAATTGGTAAAGGAATTAAGGGAATTCATGAATTTAATGATCCAAAGATTGCCGTTCAAAATGCAAACGCAATTTTTGTTGGGGGAGGGAATACCTTTGTTTTGGTAGATACGTTATATAAGCACAATTTGTTTTCTGAAATAGTAAAGGCAGTTAAAAGTGGAACTCTGTATTTTGGTACAAGTGCAGGAAGTAATATTACTGGGGTCAATATGAAAACCACGAATGATATGCCAATTGTTTATCCGCCTGATTTCAAAACTTTGGGTTTGATACCTTTTAATTTAAATCCTCATTATTTAGATCCAGATCCTAACTCAAAACACAAAGGAGAAACCAGAGAAACCAGAATCAGAGAGTTTCATGGCTATAATGATATTCCCGTATTAGGACTTAGAGAAGGAAGTTGGTTAGATGTTCAAGGTCATAAGATTACCTTGAAAGGTGAGTTAACAGCAAGATTATTCCGCAAAAGCGAAAAACCTATAGAATTAGATCCGGGAATTATTAAAATTGATAGACCATCGCATTGATATTCATACCTGCACCAACAGAAGCCAGCATAATTGCATCTCCTTTATTTATTTGATGTCCTTTTAAATTATTTTTTAAGATGAGATCTAATAAAGTAGGAACTGTTGCTACAGAACTATTACCTAGTTTTTGGATACTCATAGGCATAATGCCATCTGGAACAGGGGTATTGTACAACCTGTAAAAGCGATTGACGATTGCTTCATCCATTTTTTCATTAGCCTGATGTATCAATATTTTTTTAATTTTTCCAAGAGGTAAACCACTTTTGTCTAAAGCCAATTTCATTGCATTTGGAACATTATTAAGGGAAAATTCATATATTTTACGTCCGTACATTTTGATATAACGGGTATTAATATTTGAAATTATTTTATTGGATTCACCAAAAAATAAATAATTTGCTTCTGAATATGTAAAAGATTGAGCTGCAAAACTTAAAATTCCTTTCTTCGAATCATTTCCTTTTTCAAGGATACATGCGCCGGCACCATCTGAATAGATCATGGAATCTCTATCATGTGGGTCAACAACTCTTGCCAACGTTTCAGCACCGATTATCAAACATTTTTTTGCAACTCCTGCCTGGATAAAATTATCGGCCTGAATTAAACCCTGTACCCATCCGGGGCAACCAAAAATCACATCATATGCAACACAATTTGGATTTTTTATACGCAATAAATGTTTAACTCGTGAAGCAAGGCTCGGCAACATATCTGATTGATTGTCATTGTGTCTGATATCTCCAAAATTATGACCAAAAATAATCTGGTCGATTTCTTCGGGATCAATATTTGCATCTTTTATAGCTATTTTTGAAGCTATTGCAGCTGCATCACTATTTTGAAGTTCAGGTTCTAGATATCTTCTCTCTTCAATTCCAGTAATTCCTTTGAATTTTTCAATAATGATTTCATTGCTTGAAGGAATTGATTCTCTTTTCTCAGAATAGAATTCTTCCTTTAAAAAATCAGAATTTTTTTTAATAATTTTTGGAATGTAAACACCTGTTCCTGTTATTACTGAATTCATGCTGTAGTTTTTATGAAAAATATAGAATAAATGTTGATAATAAAAATATAATTAATATAATTAGTTTAATTATTGAAAATTTATTAAAAATAATAGGGTTATGTTATTATTCTTAAATTTGAAAATATGACAGGCAAATATAGTTTATATTTTAACCTGTACTTAAGAATTTATGGTTTTTATTCGCATAATTGTAGCGACAGATAATGCTCTATTTTTAAGAATACTTGCATTTTCACCTTTAAAATTGTCGTCAACAGATTGATTAAAAAGCTTTAACCAGGTTTCAAAATGTATTTTTGAGAATGGTTTTTTTTGATGCAGTAATAAATGTGGTTGCATGGCATTCTTTCCATAAGTTCCTGTATAGAATAAGATATTATCCCAAAAATCAACCAAAGTATTTAGATGTTTTTCAAGTGTTGTTTCGTCTTGAAATTTTCCAAAAAAATGTTTTAGTTCTTTATTGATAAGTAATTTTTTATAAAACTCGGTAACAATTAAAAAGAGATCATCACGGTTTTGTACATCTTCAATCATGTGTAAAGTGTTTTTTATTTTTTAGTAGTAGTAGTAGTAGTAGTAGTAGTAGTAGAATAGTTTAGAGTAAACTACTTTCAAACACCAAAGGTAATAAATCAGTAATTGAATTGCATTTGATAATTATTCCTGTTTCACCAGTAAAATAGATCTCAATATTTTTAGTTTGGTTGATCTCATATTCAACCATGGTTTGACGACAAGCTCCACACGGAGAAACAGGCTTCTCAACTTTTTTTAAACTGGAACTAGCTGAAATAAATATTTTTTCAATTTTAATTTTTGGATAATGTGATGCAGCATTCCAAATAGCAACTCTCTCTGCACACATCCCGGAAGGGTAGGCTGCATTTTCCTGATTGTTGCCTAAAATAATCTCACCATTCTCTAATAATAAAGATGCCCCAACGCTAAATTTAGAGTATGGGGCATTTGCTTTTTTTCTTGCTTCAATAGCTTTTGATAATAATTTATGATCAGAGGTAGTAAGTTCGCTTGAATCCTTATAAATGGTATAGTTTAAAGTGATTTTTTTCTCGATCATTTTTATTGTTTTCAATTAAAAGTATTCATAAACATCGCCTAAGTTAATTGATAATGAAAATCTCAATGTGCTTTCTAGCGGGTTGTTAACATCAGAGGCATTTATCAAATAGGACAGATCTAATGTACTGCTTCTAAATCTAAACCCTGCACCCACTGTAAAATATTGTCTGTTTCCTTTATTAGGGCTTTCATGAAAATAACCTGCTCTTACGGCAAATACCTGATTGTACATATATTCAGCACTTAAAGCCCAGGCTACTTCTTCCAATTCTTCTTCAAAGCCTCTTGGAGCATCATAAAAAGACTGGAACATTCCCTTTAAAAAACCAACATCATTATCTTTTCCTTCAATAACCTCGCCTGTTTCATTATTTCTAATTGGTGGAGTTGGAACCAATAATTTATTAAATTCAATTCCTGCTGTAATCACGTTTACATCATCTAAAATAAAGTCAAATCCACCACCTAATCTTAAATTGGTTGGAATAAAACTCTCTTCACCTCCAACAACTAATTCAACTTTTGGACCTATATTTGAAATATTAAATCCACCTCTCCATTTACCGTTAAAAGCTCCGTAATTATTTTCTTCACTTTGGTAGTATCCGCCAAGATCAACCGCAAAAGTGTTTACTGTTTGGATATCTGAGTCTTCAATTCTTAAAGTTAAATTTGAATGGATATATCTTAAACCGACGGCCATGGAAAAATTCTCGCTTAATTTCATGGCGTAAGAAGCATCAAATGAAAATTCATTTGGATTTTCTACTCCTATCGGTAGTCCAATATCATCAGTTAATTCAATTGAGCCTAAGGAAAAATATTTTAAACTGGCACTCCATGCACTTTTATCGTTTATTTTATTAGTAACAAAGGCACTTGTTAAACTTACGTCATTGGTAAGGTTTCTTAGCCAGGGAGTATAATTCAAGCCAATTTGCCATTGTGATGCAGCAAATGCATTTTTTGCAGCATTGTAATGCAGTGAACTTGCATCAGGAGATGTTGCAGCTCCCATATCAGCAATACCACCTGCACGTGCATCTGGTGATATCAATAAAAAAGGTGCAGCGGTTGTAATTGGGTTTAGATCATCCTGAGAGTATCCAGAAAAGATACCGAGAAAAAAAATGATGATAATTAAACTTGATTTTTTCATATGAAAACCTATTTTGTTGGTGTTAATTTACTAAACTTATTGCAATATGACTAATTTTTCGAACTTTTCTGCTCTTGCATTGCTTGATAATGACTTAACCTGAAGCTTATATATATAAACACCCTTACCAATTTTATTTCCATAATCATCCAAACCATCCCAAGTGATTTCTCTTGAAAGCAGTCCGTCTGATTTTACAGATTGGTTAAGCGTTTTTATTAATTTTCCTGATACCGTAAATATTTGCACCAGTACATCTAGTGATTCATTTGGTTTGTTATGGTTAAACCAAAATTCAGTGTAATTTATAAACGGATTTGGATAATTTAGAACGTTGCTTAAAACTAAGTTATTATCATCAACTACAACAAAACTTAACGTTGATTCGGATGGGTTATTGTATGTATCCCAACATTTAAATTTAATATGATGTAAACCTGTTTTTAAGTTCCGTAAAGGGAATTTTACATTTCCTTTTTTGAAGTTATCCAGCTCTGTTTCATAGTAGTCATTTAATACAATTGGGTTGGCATTGTCATCATCTAAAATGGCTATAATATCATGGTCTACAGCGGTTATGGAAGTGTTGATACCCGAAGTATCCTCTAAAACAGCAAACAATAATGGAGATCCACTTGTGTTTCCACCATCCACAAAGGATTCATCATTCATAAATAAATTTATTGAAGGGCCCTCGTTATCTTCCTCTGCATTTGTATTTATACCACCAATGGTAACATCTAAATTGTATCCCCATTTATCAACGGACTTATCATTGGCATATAAACTTATTTTTGCATTTCCGTAAGCAATTCGAATATCTTTTGGCACAATAAAATCAAAGTTGAATATGCCATTTGTCACGGAAGCTTTACCTCTGAATATTTTACTTTCAATAGATGTAAATTCCATTTTTTTGCCAAAATTATTATTGTCTAGGGTAGTTTTATCTAGTGCTTTGTCATAAATGATAGTTGATAAGGTTCCGTTGTAATTGGTCAGTATCTGATTGTTCTGATCGGTAACGATACCTTGTAATTTTATATGAGATAGAGCTTTTAGTGTATCCTTACTTTGTGTAATATCTTTATCATTAATCTTGGTAATAAGAATATTTGGTTTTGGTTGGGCAAGTTTCATTGCAGGATCACCAAAAGTATAGATAAAAAAGCGTTGAGCAGAACTAAAATTATGTTTGGAATACATTAAAGCTTCTGAAATAGTGTAATTTTCATTATTGAAATTAAATAATTTCCGAACAAGATCTCTATTG
>JAUVCP010000373.1 GCA_030590765.1 Flavobacteriaceae bacterium
TTAGGAAAATCTGCTAAAAATCGTCTCACCAATTCATCAACCAAAGATGATTTTCCTGCGCCACCTGTACCTGTAATTCCTAGGACTGGAGAGACCTCTTTCCCCGTTTTTCCCGTAAGGGAAAAACTTTTGAAGATTTCAATAAATTTATCATGATTATTTTCAGCCAAAGAAATTAAACGAGCAATAGTATTTACATCTTTATTTTTAAGCATGTTTTTCAAAGTGTCTTTTCCCTTACCTTTGGGAAGGGTTAGGGATGGGCTGAAATCACTTTTTTGTACCATATCATTGATCATTCCCTGCAATCCCATTTCTCTGCCGTCATCGGGTGAATAGATTCTGGTAATTCCGTAATCCATTAGTTCTTTGATCTCTTCCGGCAGAATTACACCACCGCCACCACCAAAAATTTTAATTTGAAGTGCATCTTTTTCTTTTAATAGATCATACATAAATTTAAAATACTCCAAATGACCACCCTGATAGGAGGTAAGGGCAATTGCATTAGCGTCTTCTTGTATGGCAGTGTTTATTACCTCTTCAACGCTGCGATCATGTCCTAAATGAATAACTTCTACCCCAGTGGACTGGATAATTCTACGCATGATATTAATGGCAGCATCATGACCATCAAAAAGGGATGCTGCAGTTACAATTCTAATTTTATTTTTAGGAATATATGCCCTTACTCTTTCCATAGATATAAACTTCAATAATAGAATTGCAAGTTAATAAATTTACAGGAGTAAATTTTGGCTTCACAAATTGAAAATTAATAATTCACAATGAATAGCTTCATTTGATGAAAAATCAACTATTTTTCCAAAAATATGGCGTAAAAATTATAAGTACTGTAAAAAGTTCTAATCTGCCTAACAGCATTAAAAATGCCGACCACCATTTTCCGAAAGGAGGAAGGATATCATAATTGTTTACCGGACTCAATTCTCCAAAAGCAGGACCAACATTACCTAATGAGGAAGCAGATGCCCCTAACGAAGTCAAAAAATCCAATCCCATAAATCCGAAAACAGAAGCACCAACTGCTACGATAATAAGGTATAGAATAAAAAATGCCATGATATTGAAGACGATTCCCCGGGTAACGGATTTGTTATTATATCTTACCGGAATGATTCCGTTTGGATGAATGGTTCGCTTGAATTCCAGGAATCCATTTTTGATCATGATAATGTGACGCACAATTTTAACACCACCAGCTGTTGAGCCTGCAGAAGCACCCATAAACATTAAGATAAAAAACATGATGGTTAAAAATGGTGACCAGATGGTAAAATCTGCTGAGACAAAACCAGTAGTGGTAACAACAGCTAGTACCTGAAATAAAGAATGCCTGAAAGAACTTTCCAGTTCTCCCCAAATCATTGGGTGTGCAATTAGTTGAATATCAGTGATGTGATTAGTAACTTCAGCATAATGAAATACAATGACTGTAGATATTATTGCAAGTCCCCCAATTGCAATGGAATACCATTTAAATTCTTCATCATGTAAATATTTGCTAAATTTCCCTTTAATAGCGAAATAGCTAAGAACAAAATTTGTACCTGCTATAAACATAAAAACAATTACGATATACTGGATCACAGGTTGGTTATTCCAATAAGCTATACTTGCATTTTTCGTTGAAAAACCACCTGTTGAGAGCGTACTCATGGCGTGATTTATTGCATCGAAATACCCCATACCGGCAACTTTTAATAAAATAGCCTGTGCAAAGGTGAGTCCCATATATAAAAACCATAACCTTTTTGCTGTGTCTGTAATTCTGGGGTGAAGTTTATCTGATGATGGACCCGGAGCTTCCGCAGCAAATAATTGCATTCCTCCAATTCCCAGTAAAGGTAAAATAGCAATAGCTAAAACAATAATTCCCATACCGCCAATCCAGTGGGTTGTACTGCGCCAGAATAAAATACTTTTAGGCATAGCTTCAATATCATTTAAAATGGAAGCACCTGTTGTTGTATAGCCAGACATGGTTTCGAAAAAAGCATTTGTAAATGAGGGAATAGCACCCGATAAAACATATGGTAATGCGCCAGATAAAGACATAGTGACCCAGCCAAGAGTAACAATTAAATAGCCTTCTCTTTTTCTTATTTGTTTCTCAAAACCTTTTGAAAAGATCTGCATTAAAATTCCTATAAAAATAGTAATGATTCCTGCAAATAAAATCCCTTGAAATGCACCGTCATTATAATACCAGCTTATCACTGTGGAAAAGAGCATAAATCCTCCGTTAAAGAGTAGCAATATGCCCATCATTTGAAGAATGATCTTAATATTGAACTTTTTCATCAATCAAAAAATTTTTCAACTTTGGTTATTGATTTAGGAAAACAACAGACAACTACTTTATCATCTTTTTGAATTTGGAAATCTCCCAAAGCGATCATTCCAACATCATCTCTAATCACTCCACCAATAATTGCACTTCTGGGGAATTTCAGATCTTTGATCACTTTTTTGGTAATCTTTGAATTTCCATGTGCTTTAAATTCTAAAATTTCAGCATTGACATTATTTAAAAAAGTCATTTCAAGAACTTCTCCTTTACGTATATATCTAAAAATATTATTTGCAGCCAATAGTTTTTTGTTAATTAGTGTATCAATACCTATATTTTTACTTAGATCAAAATAATCAACATTTTGTACCAGTGCAATTGTTCGTTTAACACCTTTTGATTTGGCTAGTAGGCAGGTCATGATATTGGTTTCTGATCTTCCCGTTACGGCAATAAGAGCATCCATTTCTGATACATTTTCTTCATCCAGCAGTTCAACATCCCTACCATCACCATAAATAACCAAAGCATCAGGTAATTCTTCGGCAAGTTCAATT
>JAUVCP010000052.1 GCA_030590765.1 Flavobacteriaceae bacterium
AGCATATTTTGATGAATTTTGTTTTAGAGTTAATCGTTCTCAATTTAAAACCAGCATCTTTCATAAAACCATTAATAGAATGGTAGACAGTAAACCAATATATCAAAATCAAATAAAACAGATACTAAGCGTATAACTCAAAAAATTAATTCAATTCAATTATACGACATTATAAAATTAAATTGGTATAACTCTTTTTTATAAACAAATAATGCGAGTATAAACTCGCATTATTCTTAACTATTTTATATGATAGATTACTTGAACATCTTGTTATAGTATTCTGTAGCCATTCTATTACTTGTGAATTCAGGAATCACATCATCCATGCCATTGAAAACAATTTTTGACCATTCTTTGGGTTTATCATAGTATGTTGGTAAAACCTTATTCTCTAAAATATCGTATAAATTATCAGCATCTATCTTATCCTGCTCCCATACCGGCATTTTATGATCCAGTTCAGGTAAAATAAAGCTATTTTCTCCATCTTTAGCAAATTCAGGAATCCATCCATCATTGATTGAAACATTTACCGATCCATTCATTGCAGCTGTCATGCCACTTGTACCAGATGCTTCACGTGTAATTCTTGGAGTGTTTAACCAAATATCTGATCCTGTTTTTGTTTCTCTGGAAAGGTCAATTTCATAACCAACAAGAACAGCAAGATTAGATTTATATTTAGTCATATTAACAAGGTGATTAAAAATATCGATTGCATAAAAATCAAATGGATAAGGTTTTCCCGCCCAAATAATCTGTATCGGATATTTTTCATTGGTAATTAGCCTTTCAAAACGTTCCATATCATGTAACAAAAGGTCTGCTCTCTTATATCCTGCAAATCTTCTTGCCCAAACAATAGTAAATACATTAGGATCAAACATTTTTACTGTTTGATTTGCTACTACATCAAAAAGTTCTTTCTTTAATTCAATCTTTCTTTCTCTAAACGCTTTTGCATTTCTTTTTTTCCAGATCTTTTTTATTTGGTCATCCTGCCAGAATTTTTGATTCTGAGCATTGGTAATTGGAATGATCTTACAAATATCATTGTAATCTTTCCACATATCATTGGAAACATCTGCATGCAATTTTGAAACAGCATTGGCTTTTTTAGCCATTCTTAATGCTGAAACCGTATAATTGATATTACCATCATTTACTGATTCTTTTGCAAGTTCCTCATCATTCAATCTTCTACCAAAAAATCCACAACGATTCAAATGACGGGCATCTCTTTCTTCATTACCTGCTTTTTCAGGAGTATGTGTTGTAAAAACCATCTGGTTCTTTTTTACACCTTGATCACGTAAATAATAAAAAGCAGGCAATGCATGCCCCTCATTCAAATGATAAACATCTGATCCTCCAAGTGCTTCTACAACTTTTGCACCTCCAATTCCTAAAACAATACTTTGAGAAATACGAGTCAACTCATTTGCATCATACAGATAATTGGTAATTGTTTTTGAAAGAAAATCATTTCCTTCAACATCTGTAGATAATAGGTATAATGGAACCGTTCCGAATATCTCAGGTTTTAACACATAAGCACGAACCTTTACAGAAGGATTATCATGTAATTTTACGTCTACCTCAATACCTGTATACTCTAAAAAATTATAATGCTTCTCAATAAAATTTACCCGGAGTGTCTGGTCTTCATTTCTTCCCTGATCATAATAGCCATACTTCCATAACATCCCTATTCCAATCATATTCTGTTTCAACTCAAATCCAGAACGCATATGTGACCCAGCTAAAAACCCTAAACCACCAGAATAGATCTTTAATGCCTGGTGGATACCAAACTCCATACTAAAATAAGCAGCTCTCTTTTCAAATTCTTTTGCAGGCTTATACGGATGATACCATTTATTATATTTACTTGTCATGTCTTTCTGTGTTTAAAAATTAATAAGCGGCAAAAATAACACTAATTATTCAATTATAACATTAAGAAGGGTTAATTCCCCTTAGCAAATACACTAAAAAAAGTATTGTTTATTTCATTTATAAAAATGAGCAAATCCCATCTTAATTATTAAAAAAATAATTCCAAATAAATTAAAATCCAACAGCTTAATCTGTTGGATTTTAAAAATTTGTTAATTAAGAATTGCTGTAATTTATTCTCCAACAATATTTAAATTGGTAAATTCTTTCGTAATAACAATAACATTATCCCCATTTACTTTTAAATCCTCGAATAAAAACTCTTCATTATCAATATAAATTTTTCTTATTTTAAAAGGAAAACCATGTAGTTTAATTTTAAAAGTTTCATACGTTGTAATAAATTTACCTAATTTGTGCTGTTGTATGCTTAATTTATTTGATTTTCCAACTAAACTAAAATTTCGTAAACTAAAACGGCCTTTTTTATAGTCGTACCCTTCATTGGCATCTTCATATAATTCACTTTTCTCTTTTCCTTTTTTATAGTAAACATCAAGGGTCATCTCGTCAATTTCTTTTTCCCCAACATATTGCTGTACTGGATATTTAGGGATAATTGCACCTTCTTTTATAAAAATTGGCATAGAATCAATATCTGCTTCCACACGCATTTCTTTTCCTCCCTTTACAAACTCATCTGTCCAGAAATTATACCAGTTCCCAACTGGAATATACATTCTTCTACCTTGAGCATTTGGTTCCATAACAGGGCAAACCAATATTTTTTCACCAAAAACAAACTCGTCATTTCTATCATAGGTCTGTTGATCATTCTGATCAAATAACACCAAAGATTTCACAATTGGCATACCTTCGTTTATATATCTCCAAAATGCAGTATAAATATAAGGCAGCAATGTATAACGCAGTTCTATAAACTTCCTAACAATATCAATTACATCTTCATCAAATGACCAAGGTTCTTGTTCTCCATGATCACCAGATGAATGTGCTCTGCAAAAAGGATGAAACACACCTAGTTGTATCCATCTTGTGTATAATTCACCTGTTGGTTGTTCTGCAAACCCACCAATATCTGATCCTACAAATGAATATCCTGAAAGACTCATTCGCTGTGCCTGAATATTAGCAATCCATAAATGATCCCAGGTAGCAATATTGTCACCCGTCCATGTAGATGAATATCTTTGAGTTCCTGAGTAAGCAGATCGTGTGATAACAAAAGGACGATCAGGATAAGAGTATTTTTTTAATCCTTCATATGTTGCTTTTGCCATTTGCATACCATAAATATTATGTGCTTTTCTATGACTACAAGGGTTTCCATCATAATCATGACGCACATCATCAGGGAATGTTTTATTAGGAACTTCCATCACGGCAGGCTCATTCATATCATTCCAAACACCTTTCACCCCAATTTCGTCAATTAATTCCTTAAATAAACCCGACCACCATTTTCTTACTTTTGGATTTGTATAATCGGGAAAGTAACATTCTCCCGGCCATACTTTACCTTTCATATAAGGTCCGTCAGCTCTTTTACAAAAATAATCGTTTTCAATACCTTCTTTGTAAACGCTGTAATCTTCATCAATTTTTATTCCCGGATCTATGATAGCAAATGTTTTAAATCCATCATCTAATAATTCCTGCACCATTTTTTTGGGATTTGGGAAATACTCTTTGTTCCATGTAAAACATCTGAATCCTTCCATATAATCAATATCGAGATAAATCGCATCACAGGGTATTTGCAATTCTCTAAATTTATGAGCAACTTCTTTTACTTTTGACTCAGGGTAATAGCTCCATTTACATTGATGAAAACCTAATGTCCAAAGTGGTGGAAGTTCCGGTGTACCGGTTAGATCGGAATAACTTGCAACCACATCGATCATCTTAGGTCCGTAAATAAAATAGTAATTCATTTCACCTCCCTGCGCCCAAAAACTTGTTATATGACGTTGTTCATGACAAAAATCAAAAAATGATCTAAAAGAATTATCAAAGAAAATTCCATATGCCTTTCTTTCATGTAAAGCAGTATAAAAAGGTATCGTTTTATAGATTGGATCTGTATGTCTTTCAAATGCATAAGAATCTGTTGCCCAATTCTCAAATCTTTTACCTCTTAAATTTGATTGTACAGGCTTATCTCCCATACCATAATAACTTTCTCCACTTGGAGCAGCTTTACTCATTTTAACGATATCTCCTCCGTAATCATAATTTTCTTCCCAGTGAAAACCTGATTCATCTTCAGAAATAAGAGATCCATCTACTGCATCAAAAATGGCAACACGCAAATCAACCTTATGGATATGGCATATTAATTTTGAAGTAGTTACCTCATAATAATCATCAAATTCTTTGGTGCTTAAATGATTATATCCCCTACTTGCATTTTCATCAATTGCATAAGAAAAATCATTTTCAAAAATTGATTTGGTAGTAAATCTAAATCTTAAAATACTGTCTCTATAAACAGTTAACTGTAAAACAACATTATTATCTGTGGTAAAATAAAATGTATCTACGTCTTTCTTACATGCAACAATCTTTGAAGGGAATTGGTCGCCTTTTCTATCAATTTCTGTATTTATAATCATAAAATCTCATTATTTCGTTTCAACCGACAAATGAAACGAAATTTAATAAAAGGAAAAAATATTATGCTAAATAATTTTAAAAGCAACCATTGCCAAAGGTGGTAGCGTAATTTCTGTAGAATACTTTCTGTTATCCCAGGCTTTTTTCTCAATACTTATTTTTTTGGAGTTACTCACTCCACTACCAAAGTACTTTTTATAATCGCTATTTAAAACTTGTTTTAAACTGCCATTTCTTGGAAGACCAATTCTATAATTTTTTCTAGCAATTGAAGTAAAATTACAAACAACTATAATATCATTTTCCTCATCATGCCCCTTACGAATATAAGAAATTACTGAATTTTCGCTTTCGCTGAAATTGATCCATTCAAATCCGTCATTACTGAACGATTTTTCATAAAGTGCTGGTGTATTTTTATACAAAGTATTCAAATCCTTCATAAAAATATGTAAACCTTTATGTGGTGGATATTGCAACAAGTGCCAGTCTAAACTTTGAGCAAAGTTCCATTCAGATGATTGTCCAAATTCAGCCCCCATAAACAGAAGTTTTGTTCCGGGATGCGTGTACATATAACCAAACATCAATCTTAAATTGGCAAATTTTTGCCATTCATCTCCAGGCATTTTATTCAATAATGACTTTTTACCATATACAACCTCATCATGAGATAATGGCAGTACAAAATTTTCAGAAAAAGCATAAGCCAAACTAAAGGTAATATCATTTTGATGATGCTTTCGGTAAATAGGGTCTTTTGAAAAATATTCTAATGTATCGTTCATCCAGCCCATCATCCATTTCATACCAAAACCTAAACCACCCAAATTTACAGGTTTAGTAACTCCCGGAAATGCAGTTGATTCTTCGGCAATGGTTTGTACTCCTCCAAAATTCTCATACACTCCCTGATTAAAATCTTTTAAAAATGATATTGCATCTAAATTCTCTCTTCCTCCAAATTCATTTGGCTCCCATTCTCCATCTTCTCTTGAATAATCCAGATAGATCATTGATGCTACAGCGTCTACACGCAATGCGTCCACATGATATTTATCCAACCAGAAAAATGCATTACTAATCAAAAATGAACGAACTTCATTTCGGCCATAATTAAAGATCAAGCTCTTCCAGTCTGGGTGATATCCTTTTCTTCGGTCTGGATGTTCATATAAATGACTTCCATCAAAAAATCCAAGGCCATGATCATCTGAAGGAAAATGAGATGGTACCCAGTCAAATATAACACCAATGTCATTTTTATGTAATTGATCAATTAAAAACATCAGTTCTTTTGGCGATCCAAATCTTGAAGTTGGTGCAAAATAGCCAACGATCTGATATCCCCATGAGGGATCATATGGATATTCCATAATCGGCATAAATTCTACATGCGTGAAATTCATTTCTTTTAAATAATTTACCAGTTTATCAGCTAAATCTGTATATGTCAAAAAGTTGTTGTCTTTATCTCTCATCCATGAACCCATGTGCATCTCGTAAACAGCATATGGTTTATCCAGACCGTTCTTCTCTTTTCTGTAAGACATCCAATCGGAATCTTTCCAATTATAATCTTCAATATTTTTTACAACCGATGCAGTATTTGGTGGTGTTTCACAATAAAACGCATATGGATCTGCCTTCTCTGTTTCAACATAATTATGAGATTTGATCTTAAATTTATATCGTATGCCTTCTTTTGTATCCGGAATAAAACCTTCCCAGATTCCTGATCCATCCCAGCGAACATTTAACTGATGCTGTTTATCATTCCAGTAATTAAAATCTCCAACAACAGAAACTTTTTTTGCTGAGGGTGCCCAAACGGAAAAATAGACTCCTTTTTCACCATCAATTTCCATAGGATGTGCTCCAAATTTTTCGTACAGTCGATAATGCTTCCCACCTTTAAAAAGGTTGATATCAAATTCTGTAAACAGGCTAAATGCTTTTACTTTTGTCATAGATTTAATTATTAATTATATTAGAAATTCCTTTCAAAGGAATTAAAGCCCAACGTGGGCGTGAATTTAGCTCATAGCCTAATTCATATACTGCTTTTTCTAACAAACAGTATTTTAAGATAAAATTTCGTTCCTGGTCATAACCAATATTCAAATTGGCATTTAAAATAGCATCAATATAAGTTGCTAAAAAAACACTGGTGAAATAGGAATACAATAATTCAGCAGCTTCAAATAATGTTTCTTGTGATTGAATATATTTTTCACTATTATTAAAAACTGTTGCATAAATCGCATAGTGAAAAGATCTAAACATTCCTGCAACATCTTTTAAAGGTGGCTGTTTCACTTTTCTGTCTCTGATGGTACTTTCTGGTTCACCTTCAAAATCCAGGATATAAAAATCATCACCTTTGACCAGTATTTGTCCCAAATGATAATCACCATGAACCCTTATTCGTTCTCCTTTAAGTTTGGTCCAGTCAAATTTTACAAATCGCTTTCTTATAATATTTTTATTATTTAAAAACTCATTTGCTAGATCTAATGCCAAACCATCCAGTTTGTGTAAATTGTTCTCAACAGCATTTAACCTGTTTTGAAACTGATAGAGTAATCTGTTCTTTAGCCAAACGGTATAATCACTGCTAAAATGTGTTGGCGTAAAGGCTGTTTCTTCAAACTCTGAGCCTAATACAATATGCATCTCAGCAGTTCGTTTTGCGATAGTTTGTATTTTTCGGAATAGATCTGAGCCTACCCAATCTAGAATTTGTTCAGGTACATCCTCTATTTTCAGTCTCCTATATAACTCAGTTGTTGGCAATGAATTTACATCAATGTGCTTAGATTCTAAATTTAAAAACACTCTATGTAGTTCTTTTAACATATATTCCCATGCATCACCTTGGTTTTCAACCATTTCTTGCATTAGTGCTATAGTAATATTTACTTTATCTGAACCAATTAAATTCAAACTTCCTTGATAGGATGGAGTATGTTTAAA
This sequence comes from Flavobacteriaceae bacterium, assembly GCA_030590765.1. Lineage (GTDB taxonomy): Bacteria > Bacteroidota > Bacteroidia > Flavobacteriales > Flavobacteriaceae > Lutimonas. The sequence continues at coordinate 7,516 of JAUVCP010000052.1, forward strand.
TTCTTTCTTTTCAGATAAAAAACGACTCATTTCATAATCAGGATTTTTATTGACATAGATCCTTCTGAAAAACTTTAATACAAACTTTTCATTATAAACAATAGAAGTATTACTTTGCTCTAAACCCAAAAATCTTGATGATTCATAAACTACATTAGTTAGGGTATCACTTTTATGATATTGAACTTTGTTTCTATCATTAGGTTGAGCGTATAAGATACGTTCAAATATCAATTTTCTAAATGCCTCCAAATTAATTGCATCTATAATAAAACCTTGTTCACCGTTTATATTAATTGGAAGAATTCTATCTTGCTCAGCAAAACTTTTATCAGTAACAAAGGCTATTGGTAAAAAATAATGTTGATAAAAAGCTTCAACAAAATTAATCTCTAAGATCAGACCAAAATAGACTTCTCCATCATTCTGAATTCTGAAATATTCTGAAAGCTCTATATATTTTAACTTACTTGCTTTCCCACCGTACCAACGTTGTTTCACAATGTAATTTTCTAAAACATCAGAAAGGAAAACTTTTACAAAATCTCTATTATCAAGTAACTCTCCCCAGTTTTCATCAAAATGAAAGGGAGATTGTATTACAGTTTTTGTAGTTTTATTTAGCATCTATTTATTTATCTTAAAAATATGAAGTGGTAAATCAGATTGTAACTCAATATAATTCCATTCGTCATACCAGTTATAACTACTTCCTGTTATAAAATCATAAACCTGAACCGGACGACCATATACCGTTTCTTTCAGATCAGATAATGGTAATTGCATGGATCCATGTTGTGTATTATATGGGTCTAAATTAATAATTACTAAAATTTCACTGGATTTATCGTCATTCCATTTATAAAAAGCGATCAAATTATCATTTTCAATATGACAAAATTTTATATTATTGGTTTGTTGTAAAGCTTCTTCCTCCTGACGAATCTTATTAATTTTTGTAATAACATTGATCAAATTATTCTTGATATTCCAATCATAATGTGTTATTTGAAATTTTTCTGAGTTTAAATATTCTTCTCTGTTTGGAAGAGACTCATCAATCATATATTCAAAAACTGGCCCGTAAATACCAACATTTGAACTTAAAGTAGCTGCTAAGGCATATCGTTGTATATACTTAGATTCATTTGCTCCCTGTAAATGAAACGGATTTATATCTGGTGTGTTTGGCCAAAAATTAGGGTACATAAATTCACGTTGTTCTGTTTTGGTTAATTCTTCAACATATTCAATTAGATCATGTTTTGATTCTCGCCAGGTGAAATAAGTGTAAGATTGTGTAAAACCTTGTTTGGCCAATTGCTGCATTATCTTAGGACCCGTAAATGCCTCAGCCAAAAACAGCACATCCGGATGTTCTTTTTTTATTTCAGAAATAACCCAATTCCAAAAGTAAAAAGGCTTGGTATGTGGATTATCAACTCTAAATACATTGATTCCACAATCAATCCAATACATAAAAGTATCCAGAGTTTCTTTCCAAAGATTCTTATAGTCTTCTGTTTCAAAATAAATAGGTAATATATCCTGATATTTTTTTGGGGGATTCTCAGCATACTGCACTGTTCCATCCGGACGCCATTTAAACCACGATGGATGTTCTTTTACCCATGGATGATCAGGTGCTACTTGTAAGGCAAAATCCATAGCAATTTCTATATCCAACTTTTTTGCCTTTTTAATTAATGATTTAAAATCTTTAATTGTACCTAATTCTGGGTGGATATCTTTATGCCCACCAAGTATAGAACCAATTCCCCATGGAGAACCAACATCACCTTCAAAAGCTTCTGTTGAATTGTTCTTTCCTTTTCGGTTCACTTCTCCTATTGGATGTACCGGAGGAAAATACAGGGTATCAAATCCCATTTCTGCAACTCTTGGTAACAATCTCTCACAGTCTTTAAAAGTACCGTGAACCTCTTCCTTTTTGGATGCAGAACGAGGGAAAAATTCATACTATGTACTAAATCTGGCTTTTAATCTATCCACATAGATCTGAAACACTTTGGAAGAATTAACCAGCTGTTTTACAGGGTAACTATAAAAAATATGATTCAACCTGTCACTTCTTGCTTCAGAAACAGCATTATCATAAAGATCTTTATTCGTAAATGTGTTTTGTAAATGTTCTAAATATCCTCTGTCAAAATCAGATACTCTTTCAATAATTGTATCAATAAAGCCAACACCTTCAAGCAATTCAGAAGAAACCTGTTGATGGTCTTCAATTTTCCTAATAATACCAT
>JAUVCP010000087.1 GCA_030590765.1 Flavobacteriaceae bacterium
AATCCCTATTGTTGATATCAGTGCTGGGTAAATAAAATGAAAGGTTTTTTCTATCGGCAAGGATTTACTTTGGTTGAAATGCTGGTTTCAATCGTATTGAGTAGTATTATTTTTATCAGTTCCTATCAGGTTATTAGTAATTTAATCCAATACCAGGTTCGGTCAAGAGTGCACAATGAAATCAAGTTAGATAAATCAGGAATTGAAACTCCAAGTTTTATAGATAAAAGTGCAGTTTATGGAGATGATGTTTACATTGGTGCGTTTGCATATTTGAGCAAAAATGTGGTCATTGGAAATAATGTTAAGATTTATCCAAATGTTTTTATTGGAGATAATGTAAAAATTGGGGATAATACAACTCTTTTTTCTGGAGCTAAGGTATATTCTGAATCTGAAATTGGTAAAGACTGTACCATTCATTCGGGTGTAATTATAGGTAGTGATGGATTTGGATTTGTTCCTAATGAAAAAGGAGAATATAACAAAGTGCCACAAATTGGTAATGTTATTATTGAAGATCACGTAGATATAGGATCAGGAACTACTATAGACAGGGCAACTTTGGGTTCAACATTTATCCGTAAAGGAGTTAAACTGGATAACCAAATTCAAATTGCCCATAATGTTGAGGTAGATCAAAATACTGTAATTGCTTCTCAAACCGGAATTGCAGGATCAACAAAAATTGGAAAGAATTGCCAGATTGGTGGGCAAGTAGGAATAGTTGGTCATATTATTATTGGTAACAATGTAAGGATTCAGGCACAATCGGGTATAGCAAGATCTATTAAAGATAATGAAGTTGTGCAGGGTAGCCCTGCTTTACCATATAGTGATTATAATAAATCATATGTATATTTTAAGAATTTACCTTCATTAGCTAAAAGAATTGATGCATTAGAAAAAATGAATACTACTAAAGAAGAATAATTATGATTATCAAACAAAAAACAATTCAAAAAGAAGTATCCATAAATGGTATAGGACTGCATACAGGTTATGAAGTGTTGTTAACCTTTAAACCTGCTCCGGTAAATACAGGCTTCATATTCAGAAGAACTGATCTCGAAGGTCAGCCTGAATTAGAAGCACTTGCAAGTTATGTTACGGATACGCGCCGAGGTACCAGTTTAGAAAAAAATGGAGTTGTAATCAATACATCTGAGCATGTACTGGCTGCAATCGTTGGATTGGATATTGATAATATTTATATTGAGTTAAATGCTCCGGAACCACCAATTATGGACGGTTCTTCCATGTCATTTATTGAATCTCTTGAAGAAGCACAAATTATAGAGCAAGATACAGACAGAGAATATTATGAAGTTAAGGAGATCATTTCCTTTAAAGATGAGGAAACAGGTAGTGAAATAATGATGATGCCTTCTGATAAATATGAAATCACCACAATGGTTGATTTTGGGACTAAAATATTAGGAACTCAAAATGCATCTATTCAAGATATAAAGGAATTTAAAAAAGAAATAGCTGGAGCCAGAACATTTAGTTTTTTGCATGAAATTGAAATGTTACTGGAAAATGATCTGATTAAAGGAGGAGATCTAAATAATGCCATAGTTTATGTTGATAAAAAAATATCAGACAAAACTATGAAAAAACTAAGTAAGGCTTTTAATAAAGATTCCGTAAAGGTAAAACCAAATGGAATTTTAGATAATTTGACTTTACATTGGGCAAATGAAGCAGCAAGACATAAATTACTGGATGTTATTGGGGATTTAGCCTTGGTAGGTGTAAAAATTAAAGGGAAAGTCATTGCTACAAAACCTGGTCATAAGATAAATACCAGTTTTGCAAAAAAAATGATGACCATGATAAAGATTGAGAAGCGAAATAAAGTTCCTCAGTTTGATTTGAATCAACCACCATTAATGGATATCCATAAAATTATGGAGATCCTGCCTCATCGTCCACCATTTTTATTGATAGATCGGATTATTGAATTATCTGAAACCCATGTTGTGGGGATGAAAAATGTATCTATGAATGAGCCGTTTTTTATAGGGCATTTCCCTGGAGCACCTGTAATGCCCGGAGTCTTACAAGTGGAGGCTATGGCACAATGTGGTGGAGTTTTGGTGCTAAGTACTGTTCCGGATCCTGAAAATTATTTAACGTATTTTATGAAAATGAACAATGTTAAATTCAAGCAAAAAGTTTTACCAGGAGATACATTAATATTCAAGGCAGAATTAATGGGGCCAATACGCCGAGGTATTTGTCATATGCAGTCTTATGGTTATGCAAACAATAAATTGGTTGTAGAAGCAGAGTTAATGGCACAAATTGTTAGAAATCCAGATAAGTAAATATTAAAATATAAAATAAATGAATCAACCATTAGCTTATATTCACCCCGGTGCTAAAATTGCAAGAAATGTCGTTATAGAACCGTTTTCAACAATTCATAACAATGTAAAAATTGGTTCTGGAACATGGATTGGTTCTAATGTGACAATCATGGAAGGCGCCAGAATTGGTAAAAATTGCAGAATTTTTCCGGGATCAGTAATTTCTGCTATTCCTCAGGATCTAAAATTTGAAGACGAAGATTCTCTTGTTGTAATTGGTGATAATGTTACTATAAGAGAGGGAGTAAGTGTTAACAGAGGAACAAAGGCATATGGAAAAACAGAAATAGGCAATAATAGTTTGATCATGGCAACCGCACATATAGCACATGATTGTATTATTAAAAATAATGTAATTATTGTAAATGGAGTGATGCTTGCCGGACATGTAGAGGTAGGTGAATATGCTATAATAGGTGGCTTGTCAGGAATACATCAATTTATCCATATAGGTAAGCATGCTATGATCTCTGGTGGCTCACTGGTAAGAAAAGATGTCCCCCCATATGTAAAAGCAGCAAAAGAACCTTTATCCTATATCGGAATTAATTCAATTGGATTACGCCGTCGCGGATTTACATCTCAAAAAATTAATGAGATTCAGAATATTTATAGAATTCTGTTCCAAAAAAATAATAATACAACACAAGCTAGCCGAATTTTGGAAGCTGAAGTGGATGTAAGCTCTGAAAGAGATGAAGTATTAGAGTTTATCAAGAATTCACAACGTGGAATAATGAAAGGATATACCAGTAATTTTTAAACAAAAACAAGAATAAATATAATGGCAAATACATCAGATATCAAAAAAGGATTTTGTATTGTATATAACAATGATACATATAAAATAATTGAATTTCAACATGTTAAACCAGGAAAAGGACCGGCCTTTGTTCGTACAAAGATGAGAAGTCTTACTTCTGGAAAAGTGTTAGATAATACTTTTTCTGCTGGTCATAAAATTGAAGAAGTAAGGGTTGAAACCCGTAAATACCAGTATTTATACCCGGAAGGGGATACCTATCATTTTATGAATACTTCTGATTATAATCAGATCACTTTACAAAAAGATTCTCTTGATGCACCAGACCTAATGAAAGAAGGTGAAATAGTAACCATTATTATCAGAACCTCAGATGAATTGCCTTTATCTGTAGAAATGCCTGCTCATGTTTATTTAGAAGTAGCACATACTGAGCCTGGTATTAAAGGTAATACTGCTACTAATGCAACCAAACCTGCCTTTGTTGAAACAGGTGCAAAGATCAATGTTCCACTTTTTATCAATGAAGGAGATAAAATAAAAATTGACACCGAGAAAGGTGCCTATATAGAAAGAGTAAAAGAATAGATTTGTTATGAAATTTCCAAGAACTTACACTTTAAAAGAAATTGCTCAAATAACAGAAAATGAGTATGTTGGATCTGATGATTTTCCAGTAAAAGGGATTAATGAAATTCATGTTGTTGAACCAGGTGATGTTGTTTTTGTAGATCATCCAAAGTATTTTGATAAAGCATTAAATTCTGCAGCAACTGTTGTTTTAATCAATAAAAATGTAAAGTGCCCGGAGGGAAAAGCATTATTAATATCAGACGACCCTTTTAGAGATTTCAATAAATTATCAGTGTTTTTTAAACCTTTTCAGTCCAGTAGTCATAGTATTTCTTCTACTGCTATAATTGGTAATAACACCATAATTCAACCAAATACTTTTATTGGAAACAATGTAACAATAGGTGACAATTGCTTAATCCACCCGAATGTTTCCATATATGATAATTGTATTATAGGAAACAATGTTACTATTCATGCCGGAACAGTGTTGGGCTCTGATGCTTTTTACTATAAAAATAGAGACACAGGATTTGATAAATTGATTTCCTGTGGTAGGGTAGTTATAAAAGACAATGTTGATATTGGCGCAAATTGTACTATTGATAAAGGTGTTACAGGAGATACCACCATTGGTGAAGGAACAAAACTTGACAATTTAATTCAAATCGCCCATGATACTGTTATTGGTAAAAAGTGTTTAATAGCGTCATTAACTGCCGTTGCAGGTTGTACTATTATTGAAGATGAAGTTACTATTTGGGGACAATGTGGTATTGTTAGTGGAATTACTATTGGTAAAAAAGCAGTTTTAATGGCTCAATCCGGTGTTTCTAAGTCCATTGAGGGAGGAAAAGTTTATTGGGGTTCTCCAGTAACAGAATTACGCAACAGACAAAGAGAATTGATTGCTATTAAAAAGCTACCAGAGTTACTAAAAAAAATGAAATAAATGTAACTTTAAATTAAAAGCAATAATTTACTTTTGTATGATTCAATGAATTTAAATAACAAAAGAATAATCTATAAAAAATATTAAAAATGAGTGTTTTAGTAAATAAAGATTCAAAAATAATAGTTCAGGGTTTTACAGGTAGTGAAGGTACTTTTCATGCCACCCAAATGATTGATTACGGAACAAATGTTGTAGGTGGAGTTACTCCAGGTAAAGGAGGTCAGTCTCATCTAGATAAACCTGTTTTTAATACGGTTGCAGAGGCTGTTAAAGAAGTAGGAGCTGATACTTCTATTATTTTTGTACCACCGGCATTTGCAGGTGATGCGATCATGGAAGCTGCAGAAGCAGGTATTAAAGTTATTATTTGTATTACTGAAGGTATCCCAACCGCTGATATGGTTAAAGTAAAATCATATATTGATCAAAGAGATTGCCGTTTGGTTGGTCCTAATTGTCCGGGAGTTATTACTGCAGATGAAGCAAAAGTTGGTATCATGCCAGGTTTTGTATTTAAAAAAGGAAAAGTAGGAATTGTTTCTAAATCAGGTACTTTAACTTATGAGGCAGCTGATCAGGTTGTAAAACAAGGATTAGGAATTACTACTGCAATTGGTATTGGAGGAGATCCAATTATTGGAACTACAACCAAAGAAGCTGTTGAAATGTTTATGAACGATGATGATACAGATGCTATTGTAATGATTGGTGAAATTGGTGGTCAGTTAGAAGCAGAAGCAGCAAGATGGATAAAAGCTGATGGAAATCGAAAACCTGTTATTGGTTTTATCGCTGGTCAAACAGCACCTGCTGGTAGAACAATGGGACATGCCGGAGCAATTGTTGGTGGTAAAGATGATACAGCACAAGCAAAAATGGATATTTTAGCAGAAAATGGAATATATGTAGTGGAATCTCCAGCTGAGATAGGATTAAAAGTTGCTGAAGTTTTAAAAAAATAAGGAATGAGAGATTGATTTGTTAAATTTATCCTAATAAATTATTTAAATTTTTATTAAAGCCTGTTCTTCAATATATTTGAGAACAGGCTTTTTTATTTGTATTAACTTAATTCAATTTTAATGAAAATTTTTCAACTATTCATTTTATCATTTTTAACAATTTCCTTTATTAGCTGTAAAGATTCTGGTAATAAGGACATTGCAATTACAATTGATAAGAATAAAGATCAAAATGGTTTTAATTATGAAACTGTAAAAGGAGATCCCACAGGTTTACGTTTGTACACTTTAGAAAACGGACTTAAAGTTTATTTGAGTAAGAATACAGATGAACCAAAAATTCAAACTTTTGTTGCTGTAAGAGCAGGCTCGAATTATGATCCAAAAGGATCAACAGGATTAGCTCATTATTTAGAACATATGGTATTTAAAGGTACCAGTGAATTTGGATCCTATGATTGGAGCTCAGAAAAAGTACTGCTGGATTCAATTTCAAATCTGTATGAAAAGCATAAAGCAGAGAAAGATGAAGAGAAGAAACTTGAGATATACCATCAGATAGATAAGGTTTCTTTGGAAGCATCTAATTATTCAATAGCAAATGAATATGACAAAATGGTTGGTTCTTTAGGAGCACAGGGGACAAATGCACATACCTGGTTTGAAGAAACGGTTTATAAGAATAAAATTCCTGCTAACGAATTAAACAAATGGGCAAAACTGGAAAGTGATCGTTTTGGCGAATTGGTCTTGCGTTTATTTCACACGGAATTGGAAGTAGTTTACGAAGAATTTAACAGAGGTCAGGATAGTGATGGCCGCAAAAAATTTTCCAAGACATTGGAAGGACTTTTTCCAACGCATCCATACGGACAACAAACTACCATTGGAACTTCAGAGCATTTGAAGAACCCTTCATTGGTTGCAATTCATAATTATTTTGATAAATATTATGTACCCAATAACATGGCAGTTGTATTGGTTGGTGATATTGAATTTGATAAAACAATAAAATTGATAAATGATACTTTTGGTAAATTAAAGAATAAGGAAGTTATACATCCTGTGTTACCAAAGGAAGACCCAATTACTTCACCGGTTGTAAATGAAGTATTTGGTCCTACATCTGAATCAGTGTATGTAACATTCAGAACTGATAAAATTGGAAGCAATGATGAAAAAATGGTCACATTGATTGATATGATCCTTGCTAATAGTCAGGCTGGTTTATTTGATCTTAACCTCAATCAACAACAGAAATTACAAAGAGCATCTTCGTTTGCTATATTTTTAAATGATTATGGTATTCATTTTTTAGACGGGAGTCCTAAAGCAGGTCAAAGTTTAGAAGAGGTGAAAGATTTAATGTTGGGTGAGCTTGATAAAATCAAAAAAGGAGAATTTGATGAATGGATGCTTGAGGCTGTAGTTAATGATCTAAAATTAAATCAATTAAGACAATATGAAAATAGTACAGCATTAGCTACATCTTACTACAATGCTTTTATACATCATGAAAACTGGAAAGATAAAGTTCAATTTCTGGAAGATTTAAAAAGTATTTCAAAACAGGATATGGTTGCTTTTGCAAATTCTTTTTATAAGGATAATTATGTTGTTACCTATAAGAGAAAAGGAGAGGATAAAAATATTGCAAAAGTTCAAAACCCCGGAATTACCCCGGTTCATTTGAATAGAGATAAGCAATCAGATTATGTAAGGAATTTCGAAAATTTAAAATCTGAAAATCTAAAACCAGTATTTGTTGATTATAAATCAGAGATCCATACAGATAAATTGAAAAACGGAATTGAAGTATCTTATATTGAAAACAAGATAAATGATCTTTTCAATTTGAACATTATTTTTGATATGGGAAGTGATAACAATAAAAAGTTAGCTCTTGCTGTAGGTTATCTGGATTATCTAGGAACTGAAAAACTCTCACCGGAACAGGTAAAAAAAGAGTTTTATAAACTGGGTATTTCTTATAGAGTGAGTACAGGTGGAGATAGATCTAATGTTTCTCTTTCAGGATTAAAAGAAAATTTGCCAAAAGGATTAGAATTATTGGAAGACCTATGGGATAATGCGG
>JAUVCP010000305.1 GCA_030590765.1 Flavobacteriaceae bacterium
TGTAAGTAAATGGCATATTCAAGCATATTTTGATGAATTTTGTTTTAGAGTTAATCGTTCTCAATTTAAAACCAGCATCTTTCATAAAACCATTAATAGAATGGTAGACAGTAAACCAATATATCAAAATCAAATAAAACTGATACTAAGCGTATAACTCAATAAAAATTTATATCTTTTTTCCTTGATAAGGAATTTTATTTCCAATAATGATAAAAACGATTTGAGCAATAAAGAATGGAATAGTAAGTAGTTCTCTAAATACTCCAATAATCATAAAATCAAATTGATAGATGTATAATAAGTATAAAGCTGCAAAGTAGAATACTATTATAAAATTAACCAATAGTCAATTTGTTCTCAATTGATTTTACTTTTATGTTTGCCATTCTACATGTGCTTTTGAAAAGAAACCAGGTAGGACCTAACTTAATCCAAATCTAGTTATTTTTTAATAATTTATAATTGTTAGTAGGTATTACGTTTTTATTGCTGTTTGATTATGAATATCAATAAAAAATAAGTATAAAGTTTACAATTATAATCAAAAATGTATTATGTGTTTGTCATATGTAATTATAAATGCATATTTGCATTAGAATTAAAACAAGATAATAAATTTAAATATATAAAACATGTGTGGAATTGTATGTGCATTTGATCTAAAGGAAAAAGCAGAAATTCTTAGACCAAAATTGCTGGAGATGTCTAAAAAGATCCGTCATCGTGGTCCTGATTGGAGTGGGATTTATGATGATAAGAAAGCAATATTGACCCATGAACGTTTGGCTATTGTTGACCCAACTTCTGGGAAACAACCGTTATATAGTGACGATGGAAAAATAGTTTTAGCAGCAAATGGTGAGATCTATAATCATTTGGAATTAAGAAAACAATTCGAAGGAAAATATAATTTTCAAACGGAGTCTGATTGTGAAGTGATCATACCTCTTTATAAAGAAAAAGGACCTGAATTCTTAGATGAAATGAATGGTATTTTTGGTTTTGCAATATACGATGCAGAGAATGATGAGTATTTTGTTGCGCGTGACCATATAGGAGTGATTCCATTATATATGGGATGGGATGCAAATGGAACTTTTTATGTTGCATCTGAGTTAAAGGCCTTAGAAGGAACCTGCACCAAAATTGAATTGTTCCCCCCGGGTCATTATTATACAAGCAAAGATAGTAAATTGACACAATGGTATAAGCGTGATTGGAGCGATTATGAAGCTGTAAAAGAAAATCAAACTAATATTGATGAGATCCGTGATGCTTTAGAGGCTGCCGTACACAGGCAGTTGATGAGTGATGTACCTTATGGAGTTTTGTTATCTGGTGGTTTAGATTCATCAGTGATTTCCGCTATAGCGAAAAAATATGCTGAAAAAAGAATAGAATCCGGAGATACGCAAGTAGCCTGGTGGCCACAATTACACTCCTTTTCAGTTGGACTGGAAGGTTCACCCGATCTGATTGCTGCACAAAAAGTTGCTGATCATATTGGTACTGTACATCACGAGATCAAGTTTACTATACAAGAAGGCTTGGATGCAATAAAAGATGTTATTTATAATCTGGAAACCTATGATGTTACTACCATTAGGGCTTCTACTCCTATGTATTTAATGGCCAGAGTAATCAAATCTATGGGTGTGAAAATGGTACTTTCTGGTGAAGGTGCTGATGAATTATTTGGTGGATATTTGTATTTTCATAAGGCTCCAAGTGCTGAAGAATTCCATAGAGAAACTGTACGTAAGTTAGAAAAATTACATATGTATGATTGTTTAAGAGCTAATAAATCATTAGCCGCATGGGGAATTGAAGGTAGAGTTCCGTTTTTGGATAAAGAATTTATGGATGTTGCGATGAGAATCAACCCAAAGGATAAAATGATCAATGGTGAACGTATGGAAAAATGGGTAGTAAGAAAGGCTTTTGAAAGTTATTTACCTGAAAGTGTTGCATGGCGACAAAAAGAGCAATTTTCTGATGGAGTAGGTTATTCTTGGATAGATACTTTAAAAGAAGTAGTAGAACAAGAGGTTACGGATGACCAACTGGCAAATGCCAAATATAAATTTCCTATCCAAACACCAACAAGTAAAGAAGAGTTTTATTATCGTTCTATTTTTACGGAACATTTCCCATCAGATACTGCAGCACTTTGCGTACCGCAAGAGGCGTCTGTTGCCTGCAGTACCAAAACAGCACTGGAATGGGATGAGAGTTTTAAAAACATGAACGATCCATCAGGCAGGGCAGTGGCTAATGTTCATGACGATGCATATTAGTGAAACTCTGTTTTGAAAAGCCGATAAGGTGAATTCAAAATAGTGTAGTTGTCCCGATAATTATCGGGATAATCCCGCTCCCGATAGCTATCGGGATTAGTGGGATCTCATAGTTGAGACTACAACTTTTTGTGAAACTCTACCGATAATTAGCGGGATAATTCTGCAAAGTAGAATCTCATAGTTGAATAATAAATAAAATCTTGAAATTTTTGAAATTTCAAGGTTTTTTCTTTGTTATAAAGAGAAAGTTTTACCTGTTTAAATTAGATAAATATTTTATATTTACCCGAAGAAATAGTTAGTTATTTTAATATTATTACTTAAGTATATGTTTCATATTAAGAAATGCAATATAGTCTATATATTGCTGATAATCATATTTTTATCATTTGATTCAATGAGTGCTCAACAGCTTTTTGGATCTATTTTTGATAGAGATACCAATCAGCCTTTAAAAGGTGTAAATATTGTAACGACCAATAATTTAAATGGTACTTATTCTGATGAAAATGGTAATTTTTCAATTGCGTTAAATAAAAGTAATAAAATCCGAATATCCCATATTGGATATATAGATCAAATTTATAAAATTGAAGATATCAATGAAAAAATTGTGATCTATTTTAAATCATCATCTACTGTGTTAAATGATGTTGAATTAGGAATCACAAAGAATAAATTAACCAATTTTTCGCAGTCGGCTTCTATTTCTACACTTTCTGAAAGTGAGATAGAGGATAATATGTCCAGATCTTTGGCTGAATCCATGATGCATGTTCCTGGTGTTTGGATGCAAAAAACCGATCATGGAGGGGGTTCTCCATTTGTTCGCGGGCTTACAGGAAATTATGTTTTGTTATTGGTAGATGGTATAAGAATGAACAATAGTACTTTTCGTTATGGACCCAATCAATATTTCAATACGGTATCTCCTTTTTCTGTAAAAACAATCGAAGTACTTCATGGTGCAGGATCGACCTTATACGGTTCTGATGCCATAGGAGGAACCATCAATATCAATACTTTAGATCCGTCATTTGATAGTGAAAAGAAAATAGGAGGTAGTATTGGAGGTCAGATGATGAGTCATGATATGGAATATACTGGTAATGTAGAACTCAATGGTAATTTTGGAGACTTTGCATTTGCCACCAACGGAAGTCTTCGAAAATTTGGCGATAGTTATGCAGGTGAAGGAATTGGATATCAGCGACCTTCAGGATATTCCGAAAAGGATTTTATGTTTAAAGGTGCGTGGCAATTAAAAAAAAATAGTAAGCTTACTGCAAGTTATCAATGGTTAAGGCAGGATGATGTTCCTCGATATGATAAGGTTGCACAGAAAGGTTACGAGTATTA
>JAUVCP010000217.1 GCA_030590765.1 Flavobacteriaceae bacterium
AGAGAAATTCATAATCCAACTATCGAACCAAAACTACAACAAAGCAAAGAAGAGTACAAAAACAGTCCTGCGCCAACAATCAACCATTTTTATGAAAAATTACTACTCTTAAAAGATCAAATGAATACAAAAATGGGGATACAACTTGCAATAGAAAGGCACAAATATATGGAGCAATATTTAGATCAGTTTTATAAGGAGTGGGAAGGTATTAAATAATTATTTCTCGTGATTACTAGAGTGTTTTCGTTCCAGTTCTGCCTGAAATTCTTCCATAACAGGTTTTACTGTACTTTCAGGAAGATCAGCTATTCGTAAATACATTAATCCATCAACTGCATTATTAAACTTCGGATCGACATTAAATGCCACTAATTTTGCATTCTGCTTAACATATTTCTTCAACAATACTGGTAAACGCAAATTACCGGGCTCAATCTCATCAATAATCTTATCAAATTTGATCACATCAGCCTTAGCTGCATCAAAAACAAAATCTTTATCCACATCTTTCAAAACTACCTTATATTCTTTTTTGGGATGGACGTACTGAGCTATAAACGGATCGTAATAATGTGATTTCATAAATTCAATCATCAATGATTTTGAGAAATTTGAAAATTTATTGCTGATACTCACACCTCCCATCAAAAATTTATGTTCTGGATACCTCAGTGTTACATGAATAATTCCTTTCCATAATAAAAATAATGGCATTGGTTTTTGCTGATAATCCTTAATTATAAAAGCTCTTCCTATTTCAATGGTCTTTTGCATCATATTGTTCAGTTCAGGTTCAATTCTAAAAAGCTCATGAATATAAAAACCTTTCAATCCATATTTTTTAAAAATTTCACTTCCCAACCCCATTCGGTATGCTCCCACCAGCTTTTTGTTTATCTCATCCCACAAAAAAAGATGCTTATAAAACTTATCATATTTATCAAGATCAATGGATTTATTGGTTCCTTCCCCAACTTCTCGAAAAGCAACTTCTCTTAATCTGCCTATTTCCTGTAAAATGTATTTGATATGCTTACTATCTGCCAAATAAATAGTATAATTCTTACTACTAAACAGTATGGAACCACCTTTATTCAAAACACCAATCTCTTTTTCAATAAGTTCAGGTGCTATAGAAGAAATTATTTTTTCAGGAACTTTTTGATTCTTGAAACTTACATTGACTAGTTTTCTTTTTTCTTTTTCAAAGGAATTTGCCAGCATATAGGTTTTCTTACGCAAATAATCGTGAAAATCATCAATTGAACTGAATGTGTTTTGTTCTTTAACAGTTATAGGTTTACCAATTCTCACTTTGATAACCTTGTGTTTTTGACCTAAAAACTCTGAAGGCAATTTAAGCGTTCTAAGTCTATCATTGATGGATGACAATAAATAAAACAGTTTGCTATTTTTTGCATGAAAATAAATCGGAATTATAGGAACATTTGCTTTTTTAATAATTTTTATAGCTCCTTCTTCCCATGGTTTATCCACAACCAGTTTTCCGTCTTTATAAGTTGAAACTTCTCCAGCAGGAAAAATTCCTAAAGAATTTTCATTTTTAAGATGCAACAATGCATTCTTAATTCCTGTCAAACTCGATTTTATATCTTTTCTGTCTTCAAAAGGATTTACAGGCATTACATATTTTTGCAAAGGCTCAATTCTATGTAATAAAAAGTTGGCAATGATCTTATAATCAGGTCTCTTTTCTACCATTAACTTTAACAACAAAATACCATCTATACCCCCAAGAGGGTGATTTGAAATAGTAATAAAAGCTCCTTTTTTGGGTATTCTGTTTAAATCTTCTTTTGGTATTTCAAAATCAATTTCTATCTCATTTAAAATCGCATCTAAAAAAACGATATCTTTTTTGTCCTTATGCTTATCGTAAATTTCATTCAAACGAGAAATACGTAGTGTTTTCAACACCATCCATCCAAAAACATCACCAAAAAACCCCAATTTTTCAAGGTGCATTACTTTTGATATTTCTTTTGATGTTACTAATCCCATATTAATTTTGAACTACGATCTGTGCGGTTTCCCTGCTTAATTGTTTGATAAAAACTTTCTTTCCTTTTTCGATTTTTTTTATTGTTTCATCTGTAAAATGCCTAATCGTATAAAGTGTCAAGTTTTTATTATACAAAACTTTATACCTGTCATTAAGATCTTTAACCAAGTCGTTAAAGTTATTAAAAATATCTTCAACACACACTGTAAAGCTAATTGCTGAATTCTGAATCAAATTTACCTTCAGACTGTATTGATGCAAATAATCAAATATTTCACTAATATCATCTTCCATAATAAAATGAAAATCTTTATCGGAAATAGAAATTAATATCTGATCTTTCTTTAGAATAAAACAAGGTATTTTAGGCTCTATATCAACTCCATTTACAACCAAAGTTCCTTTTTCTAAAGGATTTACAAATGATTTTACCCTTAACGGAATTTTTTTCTTTTGTAGAGGTTGTAAGGTCTTTGGATGGATAACCGATGCTCCAAAAAACGCCAGTTCAACTGCTTCTTTATATGATATTTGATGAAGTAAAACCGTATTTTTAAATTCTCTGGGATCACCATTTAAAACTCCTGCAACATCTTTAAAAACAGTAACATCCTCTGCTTCCAAACAATAGGCAATTATAGCCGCAGAATAATCTGAACCTTCTCTGCCAAGTGTGGTGGTTTTACCGTAATTATCACCCGCAATAAACCCCTGGGTAATTGTTAAGGCTGAGCTTTTAATTTTTCTTTTTAACAAACGAGAAGTTAATTTCCAGTCTACATTGGCTTGCCGGAAATGATCATCCGTTTTGATACATTTTCGAATATCCAACCATTTATTTTTTATGCCATTTTCCGATAAATAGGCACTACAGATCTTTGTCGAAAGCAATTCAGCATAACTAACTATTTGATCATAAACATAGTCATAATCGGAAGAATTATTGTCAAATAAAAAACCGTTCAAATCATCAAAAAGATCTTCTACTTTTTCAAAAATAGGATGGTCACCATTATCAAAAAGGGTTTTGATCATATTTAAATGAAACCCTTCTATTTCTTTATATTGAATAGCCTCCTCTATTCCTTCTTTATCGTTTAGTAAATGTGCTGCAACCAAACGTTCAAATGCATTGGTCATTTTTCCCATTGCTGAGATTACCAAAACCGTATCGTTATAACCAATGGTTTGTAATACCTTTTTAAGATTTCGAACACCAGATGCATCCTTTACAGATGTTCCTCCAAACTTATAAACTTTCATTTTGTATTGTAATTATTCACAAAACTTTTCAGAGCCTTTTCGTTTATTTGAGCCACCCTCCAATCATCAAAAACTACTGCACCTGTACTTATATAATAATCAATTGCAACTTTATTCCAATCCAAAACTTCCCATGCAACTCTTTTAAAATCAAAATCATAGGCGTATTTTAAAACCTTTGTATAAAGAGCATTCCCTATACCTTTCCCACGATGTTTTTTCTGAACAATCAGATCTTCTAAATGCAATGCTTTACCCTTCCAGGTTGAATACCTTGGATAGAAAAGAGCCATACCAATTATTTCTTCATTTAACTCTGCAACAAAAACCTGAAACTTTGGTTTCTCTCCAAAACCATCCTCTAATAAAGTTTCTTTTGTTATCTCAACTGCCTCTGGTTCTTTTTCAAATAAAGCCAGTTCTTTTATCAGTTTTAATACCGAACCCATATCGGTTCTTTTCGCATTTCGCAATTTTAAGTTCATATATTCGTTATATTTAGATCAAAAATAATGATATTTGTAATGTAATTACTCAAACTAACTCAAATTAATATAAAATGACCAATCATATTACTTTAGGGGAGTATATTATTGAAAATCAAAATGATTTTCAATATTCTTCCGGTGAACTTTCCAGTTTGCTAAGCTCTATCAAACTTGCAGCAAAAGTTGTTAATCATGAAGTGAACAAGGCAGGACTAGTTGATATTTTAGGAAATGCAGGAAACACAAATGTACAAGGTGAAGATCAGCAAAAGCTAGATATTTATGCCAATGATGTTTTTATGAAAACTCTGATTGATCGGGATATTGTTTGTGGCGTTGCAAGTGAAGAGGAAGATGATTTTGTAATTATTGGTGGCAAAAAACAAACACATGATCATAAATACATTGTATTAATGGACCCGCTGGATGGCTCTTCCAATATTGATGTAAATGTATCTGTTGGTACTATTTTCTCAATATACAGAAGAATTTCACCTTTAGGAACTCCGGTAACACAAGAAGATTTTTTACAAGCAGGTAATATGCAGGTTGCTGCCGGATATGTGGTTTACGGAACTTCAACCATGCTTGTTTATACCACAGGTAACGGTGTAAATGGTTTTACTTTAAATCCAGCTTTAGGTGTATTTTACCTTTCACATCCAAATATGATATTCCCAAAAGACGGTAAAATTTATTCTATCAATGAAGGTTACTATATTCATTTTCCACAAGGTGTAAAAGATTATTTAAAATACTGTCAGGAAGAAGAAGGTAACCGTCCATATACATCTCGTTATATTGGTTCACTAGTATCTGATTTCCATAGAAATATGATCAAAGGAGGCATTTACTTGTATCCTACAAGTTCCAAAGCTCCTCAAGGAAAATTGAGACTTTTATATGAGTGTAATCCTATTGCTTTTTTGGCAGAACAGGCAGATGGATGGGCAAGTGATGGCTATAAACGAATACTCGAAATAAAACCAACCGAACTACATCAACGAGTTCCAATCTTTGTTGGCAGTAAAAATATGGTTGAAAAAGCAGAAGAATTTATGGCTAATTACCCGGAAGATGCTAAGTATTAGTTACTAAGTTTCCTGTTTTTAACCAATAAACTTCCTTTTTTAATAGCTGGATAAATCTCATTGTATTTTGCCACACTGTGCATTCCTACTCTTCTGTTTACATGTTTGCGCTCAATTTCTTCATGATTTTTTAGTCCGGCAGCTGCTATCATTTCCATAAAACTATGGATCGTTTCTTCATGGTAA
>JAUVCP010000308.1 GCA_030590765.1 Flavobacteriaceae bacterium
ATTGGATAAATTTATTGTTACGATCAAAGAAACCGAAAAGTAAGCTGAATATCTCACCATTGGTTTAAACGATCTAGGTGATTATATCTAGTGATGATTTTTACTATAAACTTTATGGTTTACTCAAAGTCACCCTTCAATAGATAAGTGATTAATTTTTTACCTTAACACTCCAGGTATATTCAAACCGGGAAACACTTTCAAATTCTTCATTAAAACCTTCAGCTGTCATAACCAAAGTCTGACCTTCGCCGGTTGCAATGGTTTTATCAATAGCTTCCTGAATTATATCACCATCTTTACATACAAAGGTAATAACACCTCTTGCTTTTTTAGTGAAAGTACCGGTTTGATAAGTTACTAACATAGATATTTTTTTACCGCTTTCATCAATTTTTTTCATCACCAATAATCCGGTAACCAGTTCAGATGCCATTCCCTGAACAGCCCAGTAAAGAGATTTAAATGGGTTTTGATTGATCCATTTATGCTTAACAGTAGCCATGGCTTCATGATCATCTATAGAGATTACTCTGATACCTGAAAAATATGCTGAGGGTAATTTAAAAAATAAAAACTTGTTTAAATTTTTAACGGTAAACTTTGCCATAACCTTTATACTATATTGATTTGGATGGTAATTTACAATAAATATTTAGAAGAGTAATACCTCATGAAAAGTTAAAGTATTGTTAAAGTATAGTACTTTGTATTGCATAGTATTAGTTTTTATCCATATATTTGCATAGGAAAGTATTATATAAAATAAAATTATGTCAAAAACATCTGAAAATAACAACGCTTTTTTAATGCACTTATCGAGTTTTGCAGGCTATTTATTTCCTTTTGGGGCGATCATAGCTCCATTGATCTTTTGGGAATCTAAAAAGAAAGAAAGTCAGTTGCTCGATAGAATAGGGAAAGAGGTGATCAACTTTAACTTAAGTTTTATGCTATACAGTATAGGCATTATTGCTGTAATGGCTTCTTTGGGATTAAGTATGGCAATAAATGAAGTACATCATATCAATTTATTCTTGATCATTACCATGGGAGTTGTACTAAGTATTTTAGCGATCAGTAAATTTATATTGATCATTATTGCAGCAATTAAAGGGAATCAAGGCGAAGAATATCATTATCCGTTAACTATTAAATTTATTAAATAAACTCAAATAATTATGATAGCACTATTAATAAACATCGTAATTTTTATTGTAGATACAATAAAATACATTTTGTTCTAAAAAGAAAGATCTAAACATGAAATAAGTAAAACATAAAAGATTTTACAAATTTCATGAAAGCCCAAAGTGATTGGGATTAAAACCAATAAAAAGAAACAAATGAAAATAGAGAACACAAAAGCACAGATGCGAAAAGGAGTTTTAGAGTTTTGCATACTCTCCATTTTACAAGGCGAAGATGCATATACATCTGAGATCTTATCGCAGCTAAAAGATGCCAAAATGCTCGTTGTTGAGGGTACGGTATATCCTTTATTAACAAGATTGAAAAACGCCGGACTTTTAAGCTATCGATGGGAGGAATCAACTTCCGGACCACCTAGAAAGTATTACGGTTTGACAGAAACAGGCAAGTTATTTTTAATCGAATTGAATACAACTTGGAATGATATGGTAAAAGCCGTGAATTTAGTTACAAAGAATAAATCAACAGTAAAATCGACAAAAAAATGAACAAAACAATAAATATAAATCTGGGTGGAGTATTTTTTCATATTGATGAAATTGCATATCAAAAACTAAAAAATTATCTGGACGCTATACGTAGGTCTTTAAGTGACGATCCAAAAGGAAGAGATGAGATCATTACAGATATTGAATCAAGAATAGGTGAACTTTTGTCAGAAAAAGTAAAAGATATTCGACAGGTGATCAATGAAAAAGATATTGATGAGGTTGTTGAAATTATGGGAAAACCTGAGGATTATATGGTGGATGATGAGTTATTTAATGATGATAATTACAGTCCATACAGCAGTAAAAGATCTAAAAAATTATACCGTGACGGTGATGATAAATTTTTAGGAGGAGTATCTTCGGGGATGGCTCACTACTTTAATGTAGATGTAATCTGGATTCGTTTAGCTTGGCTTGTTGCTGCCTTTGGATTTGGATTTGGATTTATAGTATATCCAATACTTTGGATCTTATTGCCTCAGGCAAATACAACTGCTGAAAAACTGGAAATGGAAGGAGAAGATGTAAACATTTCTAATATAGAAAAAAAAATTAGAGATGAGATTTCAGATGCTTCAACCAGAGTAAAAAATGGTATTGAAGATGTAAGCGAAAAAGTTAAAAATGCTGATTATCAAAAGTATAGATCAAAGGCAAAATCCGGAACTCAGGATCTTGTAGAAACTCTTGGTAAAATATTTTCTACATTGTTCATGATCATTGGTAAGTTTATTGGGGTATTATTGATCATTATTTCTATCACAACTATTTTAGCTTTAATAATTGGCTTGTTCACTGTAGGTTCACTTGATTTTATACATGAAGGCTGGTTTTTCCAAAATAGCCTGTTTTTTAATAATTCTGGTTTACCAATTTGGATTGTTTCCATTATAGCCTTTATCTTAGTAGCAATTCCATTTTTCTTTTTGTTTTCCTTAGGTTTGAGAATCTTGTCCAACAATACAAAATCTATTGGTAAGGTAGCTAATTTGTCACTGCTTGGAATATGGTTGGTAGCTTTGATGTTTGCTATATTTTTTGGGACTAAACAATTTATGGAATCTGCTTTTGATGACTCAGTAACAAACAGGCAAGAGATCAATTTGACAGAGAATGACACCTTAAAGATCAAATTGATTGACAATGATAAAATCTCTAATAACATGGTTTTAAGGAGGGAATATGGGTATAAGGTAGTATTTGATGAAAATGATAATGATATTATTTATTCAAATAATATAAGGTTGAATATCCAAGCCTCAGATAGCGAAGAAATAATAGTCAAGACCAGAAAAAAATCAGATGGAAAAAGTAAAGAAGATGCCCGTGACAGAGCCAGAGAAATGAGACATGAAATTCAATTGGATAGCAATGAGCTAAAACTCAATGGCTATTTCTTAACGGAAGTGATCAATAAATTTAGAGCACAAAAAGTTTATATTGATGTTTTTATTCCCGTTGGTCAGGTGATATATCTTGATAAATCTACCCGTACATTTTTATATGATGTAGATAATATTCAGGATATTTATGATAGAGATATGCCAAAGCATTATTATAAAATGACCGATGAAGGTTTAACTTGTTTAGATTGTGATTCTTTTGAGAATGATGAAGAAAAAGAGTTGAATACTGAATCTTTTAATTTGAAAATAAATGAAAAGGGAGTACATATTAAAATAAATGATGATCAAAATGAAAAAGCAGAAATTAAAATTGATGAGAATGGCATTAGAATCGAAAAAATAAAAGATTCTATTTGATACAATTCATCCTAAATTAACAACAATTCAGAAATATATTTTGAATTATAAAAAACACTTTTATTAGTTTTATGATATTAAATAATCAACTTATGAAAAACCTTACAAAAATTACTGCATTACTTTTATTATTAGTTTTTACAACATCTTGTTTTTTTGATGGGGTAAAAGGAAATGGTAATGTGATC
>JAUVCP010000023.1 GCA_030590765.1 Flavobacteriaceae bacterium
TATTTAAAGATAACGGCCATGAAAAAATAACTACAAAAGAAGCATGGGAAGCATATCAAAAAGATTTCAAATTTAAATTTGAAGGATAATAGTAATTTCTTTTAATAAAAATATATCTCACCCGCTGACGATTTAATTTTGAATAAGTTAGCGGGTGCGTTTTCACCAATCCGACTCTTCTAAGATAAACAGTTCACTTACTTCCACTTTAAAGATTGATGCCAATCGCAAAGCTAAAATAGTGGAAGGAGCATATTTTCCAAGCTCCATAGCATTGATCGTTTGACGGGTAACTTTGACGATATCAGCTAGTTGAGCCTGAGTCATATTGTTTTTTGCTCTTTCTACTTTAATTGTATTCTTCATAACTACCCTTTAGTTTTTAATTTTCTGATTTGCCAGTTAAACCGAATAATAAAAAATATCAATATAGTGAACATATTAAAAATCATTACCCATAAAAAAGATATCCCATAAACAAACAGGAAAGCTAATAAAAGAATTGCATAATTTAAGTACACTGCCCATACTAAAGACTCTAAGCGTATTTTTGAAATATACTCATCTTCATTAACCTCTTTAGAAAAAGCAACTAAAACAGAACTAATAATCATTATAACACCTAATATTTCATTTAGAACATTATTATCAAGCATTCCTAAAAACCTATCCTCTTTAAAAAATTCATCAATAAATATAGCGAATACTTTTGTATCCAGTATTTCTGGTTCATATTCAAAAATAATGGTGAATAGTCCAAATAATAGTGTTGGAATAAAAATGATCCATCCTATTTTTTTATACTTACTGGGAAATAAATAATTTAATTTCATGATATAAAATTTTTAACATCATCAAATGTAAGAAATACATTACATTATATCTAATATATTATACAAATAGACGTAATAATCATATAATTTGTAATAAAATTAAGTATTTATTTGAATACCTATTCTTGTTTATTTTCAACTTTTATAAACTTTAATACTTTTTACTTTAATAATCCTTTACTTTGCAAAAAAAGCAAAGTGAATTACCTTTCTATTGAAAATATTACCAAATCCTATGGAGATAAAGTCTTGTTTGAAGACCTGTCTTTTGGAATAAATAAAGATCAAAAAATTGCTTTTGTTGCTAAAAATGGAGCAGGTAAAACAACCTTATTAAATATTATTGCAGATCTTGAATCACCAGATAGTGGCGAAATTATTTTCCGAAAAGGGTTAAGAATTGCTTATTTATCACAAAATGGAGTATTGGATGAAAGCCTAACCATTGAGCAAACCATTTTTAATTCAGATAATGAAACCTTAAAGGTTATTGAGCAATACGAGCACGCTTTAAAGAACCCAGAGGATGCAGATGCTTATCAAAAGGCTTTTGACCTCATGGAGCATAACCATGCCTGGGATTTTGAAACACAATACAAACAAATTCTTTTCAAATTAAAATTAGAAGATCTCGATAAAAAAATTGGAGAACTTTCCGGAGGGCAAAAAAAGAGATTATCTCTTGCTGTAATTTTACTAAATAAACCAGATCTTTTTATACTGGATGAACCTACCAATCATTTAGATCTGGAAATGATCGAATGGTTAGAGAAATATTTGATCAAAGAAAAAGTAACTTTATTTATGGTTACTCATGATCGATATTTTTTAGAAAGAGTTTGTAATGAGATTATTGAATTAGATCACGGAAAGCTCTTTAGATATAAGGGTAACTATTCTTATTTTTTACAAAAAAAGGAAGAGAGAATAGTATTAGAAAAAGTAACGGTGGACAAGGCCAAAAATCTGTTTAAAAAAGAACTGGACTGGATGCGCAGACAACCAAAAGCCCGGACTACAAAATCCAAATCAAGAATTGATGATTTTTATGTAATCGAAGAAAAGGCACATCAGCGCAGGCAGGATCATAAGGTGCAATTGGAAATCAATATGGAGCGTTTAGGCAGCAAGATTCTGGAACTAAATTATATCTCAAAATCCTTTGGTGAAAATAATCTTTTTCAAGATTTTGATTATGTTTTTAAACGAGGGGAACGTATTGGTATTATTGGTAAAAATGGTACGGGTAAATCTACTTTTTTGAATATTATTACAGGGGCTCTAAAAGTAGATTCAGGTAAAGTAATTATTGGTGAGACAGTTAAATTTGGCTATTATACTCAAAGCGGAATTTTTATCAAAGAAGGACAAAAAGTTATTGAAGTAATTAAAGAATTTGGTGAATATATTCCGCTGACTAAAGGCAGAAAAATTAGTGCAGGTCAACTTTTAGAAAAATTCTTATTTGATCGAAAAAAGCAATATGATTTTGTGGAAAAACTCTCTGGTGGTGAATTAAAGCGCCTGTTTTTATGTACGGTTTTAATTCAAAATCCGAATTTTTTAATCTTAGATGAACCTACCAATGATCTTGATATTGTTACACTTCAGGTTTTAGAAGATTTTCTTTTGGATTTTCCTGGTAATTTATTGGTAGTATCTCACGATCGTTATTTTATGGATAAAATTGTTGATCATTTATTTATTTTTGAAGGGGATGGAAAAATTAGTGGTTTCCCTGGAAATTATTCCGATTATCGAGTTTATGAAGACTCAAAACCATCGTCCGGTAAGGAAATCAATAAAAAAGAAGATACTCGAAAAGCAGATCCTACCAAAGGGGAATTGTCTTATCAAGAAAAGCGTGAATTTGGAAAATTAGAAAAAGATATTGCTAATCTGGAAAAGAAAAAAGAACTTATTGAAAATCAGTTTAACAACAATGAAATAGAACCGGATAAGATCAATGAAACCTCTCTGGAATTAGAAAAAATCACAAACGGTCTGGAACAAAAAGAAGAAAGATGGTTAGAATTATCCATGAAAATGGAATAATAAAACAGATACATATTTTAAAAATATAAATAATGCGAAATTTTAGCCTTATAATTCTCCTTTTTATGGTTAATTTAAGTGTAAGATCACAGGGATTATTTAAAAAAAATAAAGATACTTATTCTTTATCTGAAAGGTGGCAAATTAATGATACGCTAACCAACCAAAAAGATTTATTCAAAATTAAAACTTACAGACCCCTCTATATTTTATTTGCAAATTACACGAATGATATCAATGAGCAGCCTACCAGTGATAACCCGGATAATGTTGTGTCGGAACCTCTGCCATTGGATGACACAGAACTAAAATTTCAGATCAGTTTTAAAACAATGGCATTAAGAAATATTTTTGGAAATAGAATTGGCGGGGATATTTGGTTAGGGTACTCACAAACTTCAAGATCGCAGGTATATAATAAAGATGAATCTAGACCTTTTAGAGAAACAAATTACGAACCTGAGGTTATGTTACTTGTTCCCACTCCGTATAAAATTTTTGGCATTAATGGTGTTTTTTCTGGAATCGGATATAACCATCAAAGTAATGGGAGATCTAACCCTTTATCAAGGAGCTGGCACAGAATTATCATGCAATTTGGCTGGGAAACGAATGATTTGAGTATTGTGTTACGCCCTTGGTGGACACTTCACCAAAAACCTGAAAACGATAATAACCCAGGTATTCAAAATTATATGGGTCGGGGAGATCTTACTATAGCTTATGAAAGAGGAAAGCATGATCTAAGTGTTATCGCCAGACATTCATTGCGCTTTGGTGATGATAATCGAGGTAGTTTACAAATGGATTATGCGTTTAGAATTTATGATTACTTAAAACTCTATTTACAGGTTTTCCATGGTTATGGCGAAAGTATGATTGATTATAACCATAAACAAACTACAGTTGGTATTGGTGTTTCTTTGGTGGAATAGAGATAGATCAAACAATAATTTATCAATGCTTTCAATGTTATCTTTGTTTCATAGAAAACACATACTCATTATTTGTGATGATTCTAAATAGATTTATATTTGCAGACTTTTAATTTAAAACATTGAAAATGTTTACAAAGAAAATCCTGATTATAAGCAATATTATTTTTGTTGTAATTATTTCTATTTTAGTTTATATATTACTATTTATGGGTACAGAAATGGTTAAATTACCTGATGATACCCGAATTGTTGTTAAATACGAACCCGATCTTCGTGACTTGGTGTTGAATGAAATGCGTGATTATTTAGAAGTTATGAATGAGATACAGCAAGGTTTAGCAGAAAATAATCCGGATAAAATTGTAAAAGCAGCAACAAGGCAGGGGCAAATTTCTTTGGAAGCAACGCCTATTCGATTGCTAAAACTATCTCCTTTAGCGTGTAAACAAATGGGGTTTAGGGGACATGATATTTTTCAATCAATAGCGGACAGTGCAAGAGTAAATTTTAGTAAGGAAACAACTATTAATCAATTAGCTGAATTAACCAATAATTGTATAGTTTGTCATAGAACTTACAAGGTGGAAGCTCAATAGATCACCACATCGTTCGTTCCTCTCTCCTTGTGAAGACGATATTGACTTATTAGCGTCTTTGCGAGCGAAATGTAATGGAGTGTGGCAATCTCAAATTTATCCATCAAATATGCAAATACTCACTTTTATATCCGATAATGAGATCACCACGTCATTCGTTCCTCTCTCCTCGTGAAGACGAGTCAATTATATTATCGTCTTTGCGAATGAAATACAATGAAGCGTGGCAATCTCTTTTATCATACTATGCAATAGATCACCAAGTCGCTTATATTTTCCCTCTCATGAAGACGTAGCGAGCTTATAAAAATTATTACACTTCAATTCTAATCACTTGTTCTTCTTTCAAAATCTCCAAATTCATCAATCGTAAATAAACCTGAGCAACTGCCAGCGTATCATTTTCACAATATTTAGCAATTCTGTTCATATCATTTTCTTTATAATAAACCTGAGCAACCTGACTACCGTCTATATCTTCTTTTGGAGATGCAATTCCCAAGATATTGGTCAGTAAATTTAAGGAGGTATAGTGCTTAAAATCGCCAAATTTCCACATTTCCAAGGTGTCCAAATGAGCTACTTCCCATGGTTTTTTTCCGAATAGATTTAATTTTTCGGGGAGTTCCATCTTGTTAATAATCATTCTTCTGGCTATATATGGAAAATCAAATTCCTTGCCATTGTGTGCACATAAAACATGTTGCTTTTTGCTGTAAAAATTCTCCAATAGATTTTTGAAATCAAATAAAATCTTTACTTCATCAATTCCGTAAAAAGATTTCAATCTAAAAGTTAAATCTTTTGAATGATTATCAAAAAAACCTACTGAAATACATACTATTTTACCAAATTCAGCCCAGATCCCAGCCCGTTCATAAAACTCTTCAGGTGAAAATTCTTCTTTTCTTTGATATTGTGTTTTTTTTGCAAATAATTCCTGTTTAACATCATTGAGTTCCTCAAAATTTTCCAACTCAGGAACAGTTTCTATATCCAAAAAAAGGATATTGCTAAGTTTGATCTTGTTTTCCATATCATCAATTAATGATTATTACGATGGAAAGTTAACATAAAATCAACCAATTAAATGTAAGAAATATCCTATGTCGTTAAATCTATCTATTATAATTATTTGATCTTGGTTCCCTATATGATTGATTTCTAATATTATGTTATTGTTAACAATGTGAATAAATAGTATTTTTGCATTAATTTTGAACACATACTAAAAGCAGCATAGAACATGAAAAATGAAACTATTAAAATCTTACTGGTTGATGATGAACTCGATATCCTTGAAATTGTAGGATACCATCTTAACAAAGAAGGCTATCAGGTTTTTAAGGCTTGTAACGGAGTTGAAGCTGTAAACAAGGCAAAAGTTGTGGTGCCCCATTTGATCTTATTAGATATTATGATGCCTGAGATGGATGGAATTGAGGCCTGTGAGAAAATAAGAGCATTGAGCGGTTTAGAAAATGTTTTAATAGTATTTTTTACTGCAAGAGGAGAAGATTATTCACAGGTTGCTGGATTTGAAGCTGGTGCCGATGATTATATCACAAAACCAGTAAAACCAAAAGTACTTATCAGTAAGGTTAAGGGTTTATTAAGAAGATTAAAGCAAAGTGAATCAACAGAGAACAGAATAATTACATTTGATGGAATTACCATTAACAAGGATCAATATTTTGTAGAAATAGATAACGATAAAATTACACTTCCACGAAAAGAATTTGAATTGTTATGCTTGCTTGCAAGTGTACCAAATAAAGTGTTTCATCGTGAAATAATTCTAAAAACAGTATGGGGTCAGGATGTGATAGTAGGTGGTAGAACCATTGATGTACACATTAGGAAACTCCGTGAAAAGATTGGAGATGATTATATACAAACGATCAAAGGTGTCGGTTACAAATTTGTAGTCTGAAAGCATAGATTTTACATGGAGTAAAATTTGATTTCAAAAAAATAATAGTTTACATTTTTAACCAAGAGTTTTCAATACTTTAATATATTTGTTTTCAAATTCTTACCATTGAAATTTTTACAATTACATAAACAGGCATTCTTAACTACTGTTCTCATCATTACTTTTTTATTTCTATTTGAACTTCTGTTTTTCTATTTTGAACTTCAAAACAAATATTTGTATTGGGCTTTTTTTTTAATATTTGCTTTTGTAATTATCTATTACATTGTAAGTGTAAATATTAAGTATTTAATACACCGCCAGTTAAAATCTGTATTTGGAGATTCATTATTTAAAACTGACACTTTCTTGAATCAAAAAAGCTTGAAAAGAGATTATGAAACTCTTTTGAACCAAATTAAAGACTATACCGAAACTAAACACGTTGAGATAGAAAAACTTCATGATCGTGATGATTTTCGAAAAGTTTTTTTAGGTGATGTATCTCACGAATTAAAAACACCCATATTTACTGCTCAAGGTTATATTTTAACTTTATTAGAGGAATCTTTTAAAGATAAAAAATTACAAAAAAAATATCTTGAAAGAGCTGGTAAAAGCATTGAAAGATTGAATTTTATTGTCAAAGATTTAGACATGATATCAAAACTTGAAATGGGCATGGATCTAAATTTAAAATCATTAAATATTGTTCAACTTATTAGTGAAGTATTTGAAATTTTAGAGATTAAAGCAGGAAGAAAAAATATTACTTTAAATTTTAATACCCTTTATGAATTTCCTATTTTAGTATATGCTGATAAAGAAAGAATTGAACAGGTTTTGATCAATCTTATCTCAAATTCTATAAATTATGGGAGGGATAGCGGTATTACAACCGTAAGTATTCAAACATATTCAAAAGATCAATTTATTATTCATATTGCTGATGATGGAATTGGAATTCCAAAAAAGGAATTAAATCGATTATTTGAACGTTTTTATAGGGTTGATAAGAGTCGATCTAGAGAACAAGGGGGTTCAGGACTGGGACTTTCTATTGTAAAACATATTATTGAAGCACATGGCCAACAAGTAATGGTAAAAAGTGAAATCGATAAAGGTTCTATATTTTCATTCACATTAAACAAAGTATTGTAACGATTCTATTTCATTCCAGATTTCTTTGCCTACATATATGTGGTTACATTGGAAATTGTTGCCTATTGACCAATATTTGTTGATTTAATACAATCATAATTTTAGCTTAACCTTAAAGTAATACTGAGTGTGTGTATTTAAAGAATAAAATTATGTATAAATAAAAACAATTATTATTCTATTTTCTATCGCAGTGCTGGCATTATTGGGTCACATTAATAGATTGGGGAGAAAATAATCAATTCTGGATTAAACAAGGTATCCCTAAAGACACAAAAATATTAAAGTTTACTTTTTTATGGCTTCTGTTTATTTCTTATTTTTACTATTGCAAAGTAGAATGATTTAAAACCCAAAAAAATGAAAGTTTCTCTTAATAATCCAGACCTTTTTGTAGAAAAAGCATTTATAAATGGTGCATGGGTATCTGCCGATAATAATGTAACTTTTGAAGTAAGAAATCCTTCTGATAATTCCATTATTGGTAATGTGCCTGATATGAGGGTGGACGAAACAAAAAGAGCTATTAAAGCAGCAGATAATGCTTTCCATTTATGGAAAAAACAATCTGCGGAACATCGGTCAAAACTCTTGAGAAAATGGTTTGACCTCATAATTGAAAATGTAGATGACCTCGGTAAAATTTTGACTTTAGAGCAAGGTAAGCCACTTGAAGAAGCAAAAGGAGAAGTTTTATACGGAGCTTCCTTTGTAGAATGGTTTGCCGAAGAAGCCAAAAGAATTTATGGGGATGTTATTCCGGGTAACACAGCAAATTCAAGAATAGTTGTGTTAAAACAGCCTGTTGGTGTTGTTGGAGCAATTACCCCTTGGAACTTTCCAAATGCGATGATCACCCGTAAGGTTGGCCCTGCACTTGCTGCTGGGTGTACAGTTGTTTTAAAACCGCCAGGGTTAACTCCTTATTCTGCTTTGGCTTTGGCTAAACTGGCAGAGATGGCAGGTTTTCCTCCAGGAGTTTTTAATATTATTACTACAGCTAAATCTTCTGTAGTTGGTGCTGAATTGACTTCTAGTAAAATTGTAAAAAAGATATCCTTTACTGGTTCAACAGAAATTGGTAAACTTTTGATCAAACAATGTGCAGATACGGTTAAAAAAGTATCCATGGAACTGGGTGGCAATGCACCATTTATCATTTTTAACGATGCGGATGTTGATAAAGCTGTGGAAGGAGCGATTGCTTCAAAATACCGAAATGCCGGACAAACCTGTGTTTGTACCAACAGAATTCTTGTTCAAAGTGGTATCAAAGATGAGTTTTTAAAACATTACATAAAAGCAGTTGAAAAACTAAAAGTGGGTGATGGAATGGAGCCAAATGTCGAGATCGGACCTTTAATCGATCAGGGAGCAATTGATAAAGTTGAGGATCTTGTTAAAGATGCATTGGACAATGGGGCAAACTTAATGATCGGGGGAGAAAAATACAAAGCGGATTCTCTTTATTATCAACCAACGGTTATTTGCGATGTTACTTCACAAATGAATATTGCCGATGAAGAAATATTCGGACCGGTATCTACCATTTTTGAATTTGAAACTGAAAAAGAAGCCATTAAAATCGCTAATGATACACCTTTCGGACTTGCCTCTTATTTCTATGGAAATAATATGAGTCAGATCTGGAGAGTTGCGGAGGCTTTGGAATATGGTATGGTGGGAATCAACACTGGTAAAATATCTACAACAGTTGCACCTTTTGGAGGAATTAAAGAAAGTGGTACGGGCCGTGAAGGATCCAAATATGGTATTGATGAATATGTGATAATTAAATATCTAAATTTTGAAATTTAAACGATGAGTAATAAAGCAAAAAAGTTTGATTTATTGTTTACTTTTTCATCAGCATCCTCTTGATCTCGTTTAATTTCATCAAAGCTTCAATAGGAGTAAGTGTATCAATGTTAGTTGTAAGAATTTCTTCTTTGATCTCTTCCAATAATGGGTCATCTAGCTTAAAAAAGCTCAATTGCAAATCTTCTTCAGTGGCCTGTTTTAATTTTTCTTGCATGTCTTCACTGGCATGACTTTTTTCTAGCCGTTTTAGCATTTTGTTTGCTCTGTGAATTACAGGTGTAGGCATACCAGCAAGTTTGGCAACATAAATTCCGAAACTGTGTTTACTTCCTCCCGGTACTAATTTTCGCAGGAAGATCACCTTATCTTTCAACTCTTTTACCGAAACATTGAAATTTTTTATCCGTTCAAATGTCTCACTCATATCATTGAGTTCATGATAATGTGTAGCAAATAAGGTTTTAGCTTTTGCTGGATGTTCATGCACATATTCGGCTATAGCCCAAGCAATTGAAATACCATCATAGGTGCTGGTTCCACGTCCGATCTCATCAAGAAGGATCAAACTTCGATCGGATAAATTATTTAAAATACTTGCGGTTTCATTCATTTCTACCATAAAAGTAGATTCTCCCATTGAGATATTATCACTGGCGCCAACACGTGTAAATATTTTATCCACCATACCAATTCTGGCATTTTGAGCGGGCACATAACTTCCCATCTGAGCCAGTAGAACAATCAAAGCAGTTTGCCTTAAAATAGCTGATTTACCACTCATATTCGGTCCGGTGATCATGATGATCTGTAGTTGATTGCGATTTAAAACCAGATCATTGGCTATATATTCTTCTCCAACAGGTAATTGTTTTTCAATAACAGGATGCCGACCGTTTTTGATCTCTATATCAGTACTTTCATCAATAATAGGGCGAACATAATTATTACTGGAAGCAAGTTTTGCAAAAGAGCTCAAACAGTCTATCTGGGCAACGATTTGCGCATTTTTTTGAACTTTTTGAATAAAAGGGAGAATAAACCGTAACAATTCTGTAAATAATTCCAGTTCAATCTTACCAATTTTTTCCTGTGCTCCTAAAATTTTGGTTTCATACTCTTTTAACTCTTCCGTAATATATCTTTCAGCAGAAACAAGAGTTTGTTTTCTGATCCACTCTTCGGGAACTTTATCTTTATGGGTATTTCTAACTTCAATATAATAGCCAAAAACGTTGTTAAAAGCTATTTTTAAACTTGAAATTTGTGTGCGTTCTTTTTCACGAATTACAATACTATCCAAATACTCTTTTCCAGAGTTTGAAATGTTTCGCAATTCATCTAATTCTTCAGAAACTCCAGTTGCAATGGCATTCCCTTTATTGATATTTACCGGAGCATCCTCTCGTAAGGTCTTTGAAATTTCATCAATTAAATTGATACAACTATCAATTTCACCACCAAGTTTTTGTAAAGTTTTATTTTTGCTTTGATGAGCAATTTCTTTGATAGGATTAATCGCTTTTAAAGAGTCTTTTAACAATACCACTTCACGTGGATTGATCTTACCAGTTGCAACTTTTGAAATAAGTCGTTCAAGATCACTTATTTGTTTGATCTGATAATTTATCTGATCAAAAAAGGTTTCATTTTCGATAAAATATTTTACTATTTCATGTCGTTTTCGAATTTCATCAATATTCTTTAAAGGTAATGCAAGCCATCGTTTTAGTAATCTTCCGCCCATAGGCGAAATGGTTTCATCAATAATATCCAGTAAAGTTACGGCTTGTGCAGAATTTGCATAATACAGCTCTAAATTTCTAATGGTAAATTTATCCATCCAAACATAATTACCTTCGATCACACGATGGATATTGGTAATATGTTCCAGTTTGTGGTGTTGTGTCTCTGATAAATAATGCATTACCGCTCCTGCGGAAATAATTCCTTCAGCCAGATCATTAATCCCAAAACCTTTTAAAGACATGATCTTAAAATGATTATATAAAATTTCATTAGCAAAATCATTTTGAAATATCCAGTCTTCTAAATAAAAAGTATAGAATTGCTCTCCAAAAATATCTCTGAATCTTTGTTTGAATTGTTTTTGAACCAGGATCTCACTTGGAGAGAAATTTTGCAGCAATTTATCAATATACTCCGCATTACCCTGTGCAGTTAAAAATTCTCCTGTAGAAACATCTAAAAAGGAAATACCTATATTTTTTTTACCAAAATGTACAGCGGCTAAAAAGTTATTCTTTTTTGCCTGTAAAACCTCATCATTTAAAGCAACACCCGGTGTAACCAATTCGGTAACACCTCGTTTTACGATGGTTTTTGTCATTTTCGGATCTTCCAGCTGATCACAAATAGCAACCCTTAATCCGGCCTTTACTAGTTTAGGCAAATAAGTATTTAATGAATGATGCGGAAATCCTGCCAGAGCAGTTTCAGTTTCACTTCCTGCACCTCTTTTTGTTAGAACAATTCCTAAGATCTTAGCAGCTTTTTTTGCATCATCA